>JAHISK010000131.1 GCA_018818105.1 Candidatus Omnitrophota bacterium
ACTATCCAAATATCCATCTTCAGGCTTGCGGAGATTACTAAAACCTAAAGGAATATCAAGAACAGCGTCATACTGAGCATTAGCAGCAGCAACCGGAGTATGCCAGGGATCATGGTTTTCAAGATAACGATTAAGAATATAAAGTGCTGTACCGGGACAATCACAAAGCGTTTCACCATCAGAAGTTTCTAATCTAATGTTACGAATAAAATTATAAACTCCTGCCTCAACAGGAAAAGTTGAAACAGCAACACCCGTAGTAACATGAAACATAAGACGGATTCTTTCCCATGTCTCACCAGCACCTTTACCTACAGGAAACTCACTACTCCATGTTCGAACAACACCATTGCCAATAGCCTGCCCTACTAATAGAGTTTTTTCCTCCATCGGAAATTTTGCAATCGGAATTTTTGGCATTACGTATTTACCTCCTCATTTTGCCTTACGTTCTTACTCCCTAACTTGCCTTACCTTGTTAAGAATAGAGGAAAGATTTAAGCGGGGGAATAAACTTGATAATGATTAGAGCCACAATAACTGTAATCAACGTACTAAAGATTGTCTTAATGCTAGGCATTTCGAAGAACCTCCTATTATGGATTAAAGATTTTCCTTAAAAAAGGAATATTGTTTGCAAGATATATTGCTACAAAAGCTGTAAACAATGTGAGAAAAAACTTTTGGATAGTTTCGCCCATTATGCGTTTGGCCCATGTGTAGCTTTATAAATTCCGTTAGCAGAAAGAAAAACAAAAAACGTATAACCTAACATAGCAGGGATTGTGAAAATATGTGCAGTAATAAGGTAGTAGGCTGTACCAGTAGCAGAAATAATTGCTGAAATAGCGTATGCAGCTACACCTGTAGCCTTGAGTGCTTTCTTAATCATTTCTGTAATGCCCAGGACAGTCAATCCCAAAGCACCTAACATAATTGTTGAAACAACTGCAGGATCAAACATTTTTCCTCCTTAATCCAATTTTTTGGATTAATCCAAATTTTTGGATTGGACATCCAATTTTTTGGATTCTCATATACTGAGAATACGTCTAGGAAGGGATTAAGTCAAGGTAAGAATTTTATATTTTTAAACACAATTATAAAAATGAAATTTTTGTCTAAATTCTCTAATACCTCTTACGTAAAAACTTGCAATATCATTATCATATTTAAGCCAACTATACGCAAGTTCTAACAAACCCCTAATATATTCACTTTCATTAATTGTAACAAACACTTTATCCCCCCTAAATAGTTAATATAACATACTGTAGAACCCGTAAATTTTTCACAGTATTAACAATACTATTGCCAACATAATCTTTCAAGTAAAGTAAATCCAAAGGTTCTGTTATCTGAAATACATGGAATTCATTTGATTGTGAACGCACTAAAGGATGAACGTCCTTGAACCTTTGAGCCGTAGCTATAATATCAAGGTTAGCATGCCTACCACATCTATATAAAAAGTCTATATCAAAATTATTCTTTCCGTATAAATGTATCTCATCAAATATTACTACACTTTTTATCCTAGTATCACAATTTTCCCATACGATATCTCTACAAAATCTCTTGATATTTGCTCCATCATGAGATACTTGTGAAATAGTAGCATAATTTCTAAACTCATAAAGATAATCAAGTACAAAAATTTGTTCATATTTTCCCTTAATCAATATCTCTTTAACATGAGTAGTTTTTCCAGTTCCTTTTTTACCTACTAAGGTTATAATACTGTTCGTAAGTTTTAACTTCATTATTCAACATCAACTCTTTTATCTTCTTTAACTTCCTTGATTCTTATAGCAACAGCACCAAAAACATTATAAACCAAAAGTACTTCTTGTGTGTAGTTAAAATACTTCATGTATTTAGTCAAATCATATTTATCCACTACGTTAGCAAAAGGTTCCCCTATATTCCTTACTTCTTTTTCTGTAGCCTCACGAATTTTAGGATTAATTAAATGAGCAGTTTGAAAACCCGCTTTAACTAAATCTGCACATAATTGTTTAGTGTCTATAGCTACGCTTTCTTCCAGCTTGCTAGGTTCTTCCGGTACTATCCTATCAGTAAACGAATTTGCTTTTCCCTTTATCGGTTCTTCCGGGTAGGGGGGTTTTTCGTTCTCCATCGTCTGTCCTACTAATATCTCTTCTTTCTTCTGCATTTTCCTCATTCTCCTTTGTTTTAATTTTTGCTTTACGTTCGAACTCAATGACAGTAGGCAAGTCAACCAAATTAACTTCAGGGACAACAGTATCAACTTGAAGTTTCTCCACAGGTTTTTCAACCGCTTGATTATCCATATTAGCCAACTTGCTAACTTCATCCTCTACATCCTTATCTAATTTCGGAGGATTTCTATTTTTCATCGGTTGTGTCAGTATCCGCATAAAATTTGTCTACTTCTTCCATAGTAACGTTTTTAGTAAAAGCCATCATTAAAGACAATAAAACTTTACTCTTTGGAAGATTTTTCTTAGCACACATATAAGCAAATTTTTTAAATAAATCTACCGATACATTTACACCTACAAACGGATAATGTTCTATTGGCATAATAACCTCACAATAATATTAAGAGTAAGAAGTGGAGGCCACCTATATTATTTGGCCCAG
>JAHISK010000132.1 GCA_018818105.1 Candidatus Omnitrophota bacterium
TAAAAGATTAAAAAATCAGACACTTGAAGAATGGTTCTTGTGGACACTGGAAGAATTTGCTAAAAATTCCAATGTTAACCCTATATCATTATTGCCTTCCGTAGGAATCCCATAAAGACTCACCCATTACAGGCGAATTGCTCCGGTTTTAAATATCCAAAGGTTTTTTTGAGTATCTCATATCTGCCCCCGTCAGGAGAAACAGTATATTCATCGGTAACGCTGTTTAAAGCAACTACGCCCAACCCCAGAAACACACTGGCGCAATCAACAAGTTTTTCTTGATCCCACATACCAAAAATAGACGGCTTAAGCCGCCAGACATAAATATGGCTCAGTTCGTGTGCCAAGAGACTTATCTCTTCCCGTCGCTCTTTTATTTTGGTTGAAACAAACACAGTCATTTCATCCCCCTGTCTTCTAATATAGGCAGGAGGTTCTTCTTCATTATGATAGGCAAATCCGATTCTCGCGTTCCTTAAGCCCATGACATTCTTTAGTTTATTAATAACAATCGGTAGGGTATCAGTATCGTTAATTCCCAAATCAACTACCAAATCTTTACCTGATTGTTTATATTCGGATAAAAGATCGTAGTAAGTATCTATTTCTGTCGTATCGATTTTAACTACGGTAAATCGGTCAAAATATCGCATAATCTCCGGATAGTATAAAACGATACCTCCCAACACAAAAACAAAAACACATCCCAAAAAAAAAGACGAAAACACCTTTTTAACTATTCTACGTACGCGACGAGATCTTTTTACCGCGGATTTCATAACATTCCCCTATTTTTTCTAAATCTACGATTCTGTCAAATAAATAGATTACAGGTCTACCCCCTTTCCCAATACCCATCATCTAAAAAAGAGGTTTTTCAAGTTCTCTTTATGGAGCAGGCTAAGGGCTTGAAGTATATATTTTCTGTTCCGCGGATTATCGTATTGTAATAACGCCCTTTGCATTGCCCTGTCGATTGAGGTCTTAGCTACATACAATTTTTTACCGGTAAACGGATTTTTCTCGGTGTAATACATTGCTCCGGAGATGGTCATCGGCAAAGGTATGTACTCCTGGACTTGTTCCAAATGAATATGGTTTTTTGCCAGATATATCGCCAACTCCAGAGCGTCTTTCAACCGCGCTCCCGGATGGCCGGATATAAAATAATTTACAAGGTACTGTTTTTTTCCCAACCGTTTATTAACCGTTTTAAACCTGTCGATAAATTTTTCATATTTAGCAAAGGGAGGTTTGTTCATAAGTTCTAATACAGGACCAGAGCAATGTTCCGGCGCGACTTTTAGCTGTCCGCTTACGTGAGAAGCGCACAATTCATACAAATACTCGTCCGAATAGCGGTCAATTAATAAATCGTAACGCATCCCACTACCGACAAATACATGTTTGACCCTAGGAATTCTCTTTACCTCCTGCCAAAGGCGGATTGAATGTTTATATCCTAATATAAGGTTTTTGCATTTTTCAGGCATAAGACATCGCTTATTGCGGCAGGCGCCAGTTTCTTTCCATAAAGAGCATATTGCCTTATACATATTTGCCGTCGGACCGCCGATATCGGTAATCGTGCCTCTAAATTTTTTATCTTGGGCGATGGCAGAAATCTCTTTTACTATTGACTTAATACTTCGACTCTGTATAAATCGGCCTTGATGCAAATATAAGGAGCAAAAGCTACATCCGCCGGCACATCCTCGGTGAGAAGTAATCGAATTTCTTACAGTTTCAAATCCCGGGACACCGCCATCTTTATCATATGTAGGATGCCAATTTCGCATATAGGGCAAGGTGTATATTTTATCCATTTCTTCCGTGGTAAGAGGCAACGCGGGAGGGTGCTGCACAAGAAATCTATCGCCGCATTTTTGAATAATCGCTTTACCGGAAATGGGATCAGATTCAGAATGAATCGTCTTAAAGACAGCATTAAACGCGTCCTTATCTTGAACTATTTCTTCAAAAGAAGGAACTAAAATATAATTTTTGAGGCCATCTAATGATTTTCTGATAACGACCGTACCGTTAATATTTTCCAGACTAGATACATCGGCTGTTTTTTTAAAGCGATTGGCTATCTCTAAAATCTGTTTCTCGCCCATTCCATAAACAAGGAAATCGGCTTTTGAATCCATAAGAAGGGAGCGCCGCACCTTATTCGACCAGTAATCGTAGTGAGGAAGCCGTCTCATACTCGCCTCTATCCCACCCAAAACAACCGGAACGCCCTTAAACGCCTCCCGTAACTTGTTTGTATAAATAATGCTTGCCCTTTCAGGTCTAAGAAACGGCTGTCTTGCCGGAGAATAATCATCCGTATTCCGGATTTTTTTATTTGCCGTGTATCTGGCGAGCATAGAGTCGATATTGCCCGCAGTAACGCCAAAAAATAACTTCGGTCGGCCCAACTTCTTAAAATCGTCAAGCGTCCGCCAATTCGGTTGTGCTATGATCCCGACATTATACCCCGCGTCCTCTAAAACCCGCCCGATAACTGCGGCGCCATACGAAGGATGGTCAACATAGACGTCCCCGGTGACCAGAATAATATCAAATTCGTTGCATCCCCGTCTCTTTAAGTCCTCTTTTGATATCGGTAAAAATTTCTTCATGCCTTATTTCTCTTTTTCTCTCCGCCGCTCTCTTTTCTTTTTAAAATTTATAGATAAAGGATTATCGTTAATTATTCTGAGACCAACCAGTTTTCCCCAAGATTTGCTCAATCTTCTCTATATAATTATTCACGTTTATAACAATATAATATATGATATATTATATAACATTTGTCAATAATTAGATAAAAATGTTATAAAGACAATCGAAACTACACATATTCACTTGTTTTCTTCAGGTACTTGCCAAACTTTCCTATACCCTCTACAAGAAAGAACTCCCGCGCCGTAAAAGCCCTCCAAAACAGCATAAAAAAAGGGCAACTTGTTTATAAGTTGCCCTTAGTTACGCTCTAAATACTAATAGATTATTTTTGATTTTTTATCAGCCTGTTCCACCTCTTTCTTACGAACCTTACTCTTCTATATCATCATACTGATCATCCGCGTCTATTGCTTTATCCATATTTTCTTCTTCTGAATCATCCCATATATATTCATAAGATACTATCTCAAGACCATTTTTATCTTTTTTAGTAATAATCTTAACTTTATCGCCGACTTCTAAAAAAGACTCTTCAAAAAATTCAGGTGACGCTATAATCTTATTTCCATCAATAGTCAAAGAATCTTGCGTCTTACTTATTTCTTCTATTACTCCCTGTATAACAATATTATCATTTACCTCTTCAGCTAAGCCTACTTTACAAACCAAACAAAAGAATAATCCTAAAATTATAAATATTCTTGTTTTCATCTTTACCTCCTATTTATTAATTTGTCATTCATCAGCATTATCATCATAATCATCTTGATCCAAAATCTCTTCAACCTGCATAGGGCTAGTTTTAATTATTCTTAACTCCGTATAACATTCAGAACAAAAGGTTGTATCTCCTATTTCCAAGCCTTGATCCATTTCAAAACGAAGACCGCAACTCGGACATTTCACATCCACCCCCATTTTACCCTCCTTTTTAACAAAACACGTTATTATTGCAACTAACCTTTAACTATGCGTTATTTCTTTCTTACCTTTCGCTCCTCCTTTCTGTCTTCAACAAACACCTCTATATCTGAAAATTGAGAATTAATAAACGAGGTAATCCTATTTTGCATAGATTCCCTATTATCGTTCAAACGATAATAAATAGTATTGCCCTCCCGGCGATCAATAACTATTTTTAAAAGACGTAATCTAGCCAGATGTTTTGATACAGCCGACTGTTTTGCTTTTATTAAAGAACAAATTTCACCAACAGGAACCTCTCCGGTTTTTAAAACATTTATTATTCTCAACCTCGTATCCTCAGCACACGCCTTAAGCACCTGTCGCAATAGTTTTAGATTCATACCATCTCCCTAGTTCAATAGTACATTCCTACATGAGAATGTACTCATGTACCAAATATGCTACTTCGTTTTTAAATTTTTGTCAAGAGCTAAAACATCACACTAAAGACGACGCAAACAACCTTCTAACGTTTTAAAATATTATAGATAAGACACGTATTACAAGCTTAATTTGCCACTATTTATATTCTGGCAAACTCAGATACCAAAAGAAATTAATCCGCGGCGGGAATCACCCATTACAATACTTCCAATCAACAAAAAAGCCAATAACACAACCAAATAATATCACCAATCTCTCCTTTAATTGGTTACCTCTCTACCTTTCCATTCTCTCCATAGCTTCCCCACAACAAACTAACTCGCCCCCACCAGCTTTAGTAACAGACACTTCGTTACCGCAAATATTACAGCGATATTCTTCTCCTACCCTTTCAACATTCATAAAATCCTCCTTTAAACTAAATTTTATTCATACCACATCATCCTACAACCACTTCTTTTTCTTGAAATAAACGATCATTATAATAACCATACAAAGCATTATTCCCAGGGAAAACAAATAACCATACCGCCAACTTAACTCTGGCATATTCAACCGGGAAACATCAGAATTAAAGTTCATCCCATAAATTCCCGCCACAAAAGTAATCGGGATGAATATCGTAGCGATAATTGTTAAAACCTTCATGACCTCATTCATTTTATTGCTAATGCTGGAAAGATAAATATCCAGCATACCAGAAACCATATCCCTAAATGTTTCTACTGTATCCACCACCTGAATAGTATGATCATACACATCTCTCAAAAAAATCTTAGTTGAGTCACAAACTAATGTCAACTCTCCACGTTCCAAATTATTAATAACTTCCCGCAACGGCCACACTGATTTACGCAGAAAAATAGCGTCACGTTTTAAATTATGAATACCCTGTAAGGTTTGAGGAACAGGATTAGTCACTAATTCTTCCTCCATTACCTCTATCTTATCGCCCATTTTTTCCAAAACTAAAAAATAATTATCAACCACAGCGTCCAACAATGAATATGCCAAATAATCAGATTTCATCTTTCGTATCCGGCCCTTCGCTCCTCTTATTCTTTCCCGGATAGGATTAAACACGTCGCCTTCTTTTTCCTGAAAAGAAATAACATAATTACTGCCGACGATTAAACTTATCTGTTCTATTATTATTTCTCCGCTATCCTTATCATAATACAGCATTTTAAAAACAACAAAAAAATACTGTTCAAAATCTTCTAATTTAGGGCGCTGCCCGGTATTAGCAATATCCTCCATAACTAAAGGATGAATATTAAAATAAGAACCAATTTTCTCAATTATTTCAGGATTATAAACACTATCAATATCTATCCATGTTACTGTTGAAGTTTCTTTAAAGGGAAAACAATCTTCGATAGTTTTCAATTCTTTTTCCTGAAAAACATTCTCATCATAATCAATAATACAATCTTCTCTTGGTTTAGAACGATTTATCTTTCCTCTTTTAAATCTTATATAGCAACCATTCTTATGTTCTTTTTGACTACAAGTTTCTAATATTAAATCACTTCTTATTTCAACCATCGCAGA
>JAHISK010000133.1 GCA_018818105.1 Candidatus Omnitrophota bacterium
ACTGACCTATTGAGGTATGATATGTATTTCCAATATTCCATTTTTCTCCATTAAAATTTTCCGCCTTCCATTCTGGATCCGGAATAACTCCTGAAATACCGCTAAAGAAACCTTCTGGTAAATCTCGTCCGAAACCAAACATACTCATATATTTATCTATTAAAGCAATGCCAAGACCTTTTTGTTTTTCATAACCTCCACCAATTTCATAAAAATAAATATCACAAGAAACAGCTAGCGCTTGTCTCATATCAACCCAGCCATTAACCCTCCAGTCCTTAAATACTGTTGGATGTAAGGGATTATAAATATTTGGTATTGAAATATATCCTATACTTAATATTTTTTTATTTGGATCAATAATATTTTCAGATAAAGCGGCAATAGACATGAAAGGTTTGACTATGGAACCTGGTGTATAAAGGCCATCTATTACCCTATCCAAAAATGGATTATTTTTATTTATTAAAAATTTATTGATAGCGGTTTTATCATCGCCATTGGTCAGAATCTGAGAATTGTATTCTGGATAACTAGTCATCGCGATTATTTCGCCTGTATTAACATCCATTATTGCTCCGGCTCCTCCTGTAAAACCTACCCTTAGAGCCAAGTTTGCTATCGTTTTATGTATATAGTTTTGCAATTCTAAATCTATTGATAGTTTTAAATCTTTACCCTCTTTTGGAAGTCGGGTTACACTTTCAGATTGTATTTTTCCTTTTGCATCAACTTCAGCAATCCTTAAACCGTTTTGTCCAGACAAAATATCATTATAATATTTTTCCACCCCATCTTTACCAATAAAATCTTCACTGTAATAAAAACCTGAGCTATCTTTAGATGGATATTTTATATAGCCCAAAACATGAGATATTCCAGAAAAATCAGAATACTTCCTCAAGGAAAATTCTGGGTTACTTTCACTCGCCACATTCCACGCCAATTTTTTATCATTTCTATCAAAAATAACGCCCCTATTAGAAAAGATAACAATATTTTTTAATCTATTATTTTCACTTTTTTTTAAATAAGCTTTTCCTTTAGTTATTTGGAGATTGTATGATTTCAAAAAAAATCCCCCTAAAATAAAAAAACACACCAAACCAAACAAAATAAAAGTATTGACAGAGATAGGTTTTTCGAGCCGTCCTTCAAATTGATCTACATCAAATTTTGGCAGATTTTCTGAATCTAAAAAAATCTCATCAGGATCAATATCTTTAACCCTATTTTTATATGGATTATTTTTAAATTTTTTTTTAAATTTCTTAAACATAGTAAGTCTTTAGAGAGAAAATCTTAGAATGGTTTTTAATCTGAAAGAAATCAGATAAAAAATAAATAGACTTGTCGTAAAAAAATAAGCAAAATTAATACCAAAAATACTTCCGCTACCATATAATAAATCTATGACAAAACCATAAACAACAGCTTCGGTAAAATTGTTAAAAATAAATATTGATAAAAATATTAAAAAAATTGATAAATAAACAGGGAATATAAACACAGATAAAATTAAGAATATGTTTGAGAAAATTCTAAACATTTTTATTTTTTATTAGGCAAGAGCACCTCTACCCATTTAAGCTCTAATATATTTACAGGATTTTTAAATAGAACATTCTGAAAAGAGTCTGATTCTTTATATTCTATTTTTTCTACCGTGCCAAAAATATTAGTTGAAACTGATGGCATAACAATAGAATCCCATTCTTTAACTTCTATTTCTCTTGGAACTTCAATTTTAAAATTATTTCCACCCAAACAAATAGCCTCTTTTTCTATATTATTATCCCCTATCAATACTTTTGTTTTTTCTTCAGGAGATGAATATAAAATAACTTTTGATGTTTTTTCATAAACTTCTGAAATATATCCAATAAAAATATTTCCTTCGGCTAAAACCTGATTACCTACTTTAACATTATCTGATGCACCAACATCTATTATGAGTGTATCGTATAAAGATAAAAACGGCTTAACGAGTACAGCTCCAAGTAAAAGATTTTGGTTTGCTTGCTTCCTATTA
>JAHISK010000134.1 GCA_018818105.1 Candidatus Omnitrophota bacterium
TCGTTGTCTTTGAGGTAGTGTTCGGGTAATGAACCCCTGACGATATATACTTCTATGTTCTTGCTTGTTGTTTTGTTGTCTTGCCCGCCAGTGTCTTTGACCGGTTCTGCCAAAACAATCAGTTCATCTATTGAAATTGTCGCTCCGTTCTTTTCATTGCCCCAGCCCTTTGAAGCCATCTGTCTTAATTTGTCGGGAGAGAAGTTGTATTTAAACGCCATTGCGCCGCCCTCAATGTCTGTTTGGTCGCAAAATGCTATTGACGGCAAATAAATAACCTCTGGATGTTTCTCGCCCTTTTGCACCAATACGCCACCATAATCAATATCTTCTTCCGTGATTTCATCTATAAGAGTGTCAAGATTATTTTCTTTGACATAAACTTCATCGTGGTATTTCTTTATAAGAAACGATAAAACCCTGCCGTTTTCCTGTTCTATGTAAAATACAATATCCTTAACCTCTATGTCCTCCGACCAATATGAGAGATTAAGAATCGGCTCCATTATGTTTTTAAAAGCTCTTAAATAGTTATTTTCGCCCGAAAAGAATTGTCCGTTTTTCAGATGGAAAATCATCTGGACGTGTTTTTTGAAATTCCAATTCCAATTATCCCCGACACGTTTTTCTTCGGTATCAAATCTTGACTCTTCGTTCTTGATATAGTCGTATATTGAAGGATTAATCATTAAAATCACCAAATAAAAGAGTAATATGTTTCATTGCTATATCTTGCATTGTTTGACCGCATTTTCCCCATAAGCCCATTACTATTCGGGGCTGGATAATTTTTTCTCTTTTTAATTTGCCTTTTTCAAGAGTCAAAATCCCCAGAGTTTTAGCTACTGGAGGTGTTAATTTCTTTAGGGTTTTTTGCAATGTGTCGCCTTCGGCTATATAGTATTTGCCGAGAAGTTTTAATGTTGCTTTTATTTTTGGCTTGATTGCTTTTGTTTTTGTCATAATCCTAAATCTTTTGCATTAACGAAACCTTTATGTTTTGCGCAGGAATCATAATGACGCAAATCGCTTATTACTTCTTTTCTTGGCTTATTGGCAAGTTTTTTTTCTGTTTCTTCAATTACCTGCCGGTGTGTTTTTAAACATTCAAGGCAGAAATAATCATCCGGCTCTTCAGATGAATATTCTTTTTTGCACTTAACGCAAGAACATTTGTGCATAAGTCATTATATCACATTTATTTAATAAAACCAAATATTTTGTCCACACACTTTATTTTATCCCAATCTTTCAATTTGCGATAATCGTGTGTAATCTCTTCGCCCTTAAAAATTTTCCTTAACGCTTTGTCCGTGTCCGCATCATAATTGGGATTTTCCCCGTGTTGGATATACATTTGCATAAGAGTATCAGGACACATAAAATGCGAACCGTTTACCACTTGCGGAAAATGGCTCAATATCATTTCTCTTATTTCGGGACGGATTTTCTCAAAATCCTTATACGGAATATCTACAAGGCAAGGAATAGCGGTTGCATATAATTTTTCGCCCTTCTTAATATCCCTTAATGCTCCCACAATCACTTTACCGGCAGATGCTCCCAACTCCAGCTTGACAACATCGTTTATCATAGCTATTGCTTCTTTCATTTTATGCTGACGGTGTTTTTCGGTTTCTTTCTTTTTCCTTTCCTCGCGTCTTCTTTCGGCTCTGGTAATCACTTCTTCGCATTCTTCTATTACTTTATTGTTCATATAATTTTAAATCTTGCTTGTTAAGAATAATTACCATTATTTTTTTCCAATTTTGATATTGGATAAAATCCTTGAAACCTAGTTCCCTTATCATCTCTGCTTTCTTCCTCACTTTGTCTTGACATCTTTTGCATTTCATAAATTGCTTGATAGTCGCGTGCTTGTGGTCTGAAATCATTGTCCGTCTTATCTTGTTTTCTATTTTAATAAAGTTCTTTGGGTCTTTGATTTCATCCGATAATCCTTTAAAGATGGGATTTTCTTTCGCGTTCTTTA
The DNA here is from genome assembly GCA_018818105.1 of Candidatus Omnitrophota bacterium. GTDB lineage: Bacteria > Omnitrophota > Gorgyraeia > Duberdicusellales > 4484-171 > JAHISK01. The sequence goes on from JAHISK010000134.1 coordinate 1,994, forward strand.
TTTTGTTTAGTGTTTCTTTGTTCATTTTGATAACATTGATAACAAACTATCATTAAGCATTTCCGTATAATGCTCATAAACATAATCATCTTTTCGTGGTCTGCCCTTTCCTCTGTATTTTGTTCGGTCTATCTCATCTGTTGGATACCATTCTGGAATTAAAATTCCTTGTTGTGGCATTCCGCATTTCTTTTTAAATGATTTAATAACTGCGTCTATATTTGCAGTTGAAAGAGTTATTCCTTTTGTTGATTTTTTATCCATAATCCTTTTATTATTTTTATTTAATAATCAATAAAAATAATCCCCTATATGTTTAACATCCAGTGTAGGGTCGCACCAGATTTCTATTCCTGCCTTCTTGGCTTGCAAACAAAAATAGACATCA
>JAHISK010000015.1 GCA_018818105.1 Candidatus Omnitrophota bacterium
ATTTATTTCGCGGCCTCTTATTTTCCATGTAATTCCCATCAATTATGGTATATCATAAAACAAGAGGGGGCGCCAGTACTTTTTTATTTTTTTATTGATAAAGGATTAGGAGGCAATCCCTCGTTTACTCACCCATTACGATAAATTCTCTATTCTCTCAAATAAAACAGCGGTTACCGTTGTCGGCGATTTAGATACCATATGGGGGGATAATAACACCTTTACTGTCCAATGGTCAGAGTATTGGAACGAGCAGGATGATTACGTGGAAATTAACTTTAAAAACCCTGTTAATACCAAAATCTTTACCTATTTTAGCATTCAAGGCTACGGCGATAGCGAACCATCACAACGCTTCGACATTCATGTGAAATTACAAGATCACCCTAACTATAAACAAATACGTCCAAGTCTATTCCCTGAAATTGGCTCGATATCTTTCACTAATAAAGAAGAAAAATTTACCTTTCAACTCCCGGATGATTATCAAGGGCGGGTATTAAAACTATTTATCCGAAGAGCCTCGTCTAGAGGCATAAAGCAGGCAATCACAATAACTGACATGTTTTTCAAAATGTCTGAACCTGATAATAACTAAAATAAACTAATTCAGCTAACACTTTTTATTTCCTGTCAAACTTCCATCCCTTGCCTCATCTTTGATAAAAGTCCTTTCTCCCTCATCCCTCCTTATACCCCAAACCACCCAAAAACCGGGCTTTGTTTAAACCCTATACCTATATGTTTAGGCTGAATATACTCAAAAAACCCTAATTTACCCAGACTTCGCCCCCACCCGCTGCTACCCACTCCCCCAAAGGGAGTTTGAGCATTCATCTGAGCAAAACTATTTATCCATACCGTCCCGCATCTTGCCCTATCGGCTAAAGACTTAGCCATACCAATATCTTGCGTCCATATCTGTAAAACTAATCCCCCAGACTGATCTTCCACAATAGCTTCTACTTCTTTTCTATTCTTAAACTTTTTAACAGCAACTACCGGCGCGAAAAATTCCTCAACTGGGAAATCCTGACATTCTAAAACAGTAGGTGGATAAAAATATCCATCGGGATTAGCGCCACATAAAACTTTTGCTCCTTTTTTCTGTAATTTGACTACTTGGTCATTAACTTCTTCTACGTGTTTCTTTGTAGGTAACGGTCCAACCCCTGTTTCCGGAGAAAAAGGGTCCCCAACTTTTATCTTTTTTACTCTTTCAACAAAATCTTTAACAAACTCATCATAAATATTTTCTTCAATCAAAATAATACTACTACCAATACACATTTGCCCCTGCTTCATAAAAGCTGCCGCTAAAACATTCTGCGTCGCGGACTCTCTATGGGCATCGCTGAAAATAACCGCGGCATTGGCACCGCCTAACTCACAAACCATTTTCTTAGGGTTTTGAGAAGAAACCGCGGCAACTTTTTTTAACGTTTTCATTGATCCGGTAAAAGATATAATATCTAAATCCGCTGATGCCAACTGCTTACCGACAGTTGCCCCGCCCCCTGTAACAATGTTAATTAACCCTTTGGGCAAATCAAGTTTATCAATATATTTAGCCAACTCCAAAATAGATAAGGCTCCATACTCTGACGGTTTAATAACTACGGCGTTACCTGCGGCTAAAGCTGCCGCGCAACTAAACCCAAAAATCATTAACGGCACATTATACGGCAGATAAATTCCCGCCACTCCAAAAGGCTCGTATTTTACTAAATCAATTCCTAACTCACTTTCTAACGATTTTTCTTCCAACCCCTCCAAAAACGAGGCGTAATAATTAAAACACTCCGCCCCCAACGGCACGTCCACAAACAAAGATTCTTTTAAAGTTTTACCAATCTCTCTTGTCTCCACTTGGGCTAACTCTCTTAAATTATCAAACATAACTTTCCCGATTTCCCTCAAACCCACCGCGCGTTCCTTAAAAGACACCTTCTTCCATTCTCTTCCCGCGATACGAGCCGATTTAACCGCGAAATTCAAATCATCCTCGGCAGCCTCAAAAATCCGAGCAAACTTTTCTCCCGTAGCGGGATTAATAATATCTATCTTATCTTTACTCTCCCGAAACTGCCCACCAACATAATATTTATACTCTTGCATTTTATTATCCCCTAGTTATAGCGGATAGCATTTAGCGTAGAGCGTTTAGTAAAACTAACTATACGCTACCCGCTATACGCTAGTTATTTCACCGGCGCTTTCTCCCACAATTTAAATGTCTCAACCAACACCGGATACCACTTACTCATTTTCGCGAAATCTCCCTTTGTCTTTACTTTCCCTTGCGTTGAAGCGACAAAAGGATCTATTTCTCTATTAAATACCTTTTTTAAAATATCTTCTTTACCACTAATCACAAACTCTGCCGTATCACAGCCATCGGCCTTCACTATTTTTCCGCTCTCATAATAGAAACATATTGCCTCTCCCGAATCCTGATTCTTTACTGCCAGAGTACACGTTAAATCATATTTTTTTCCTAACTCCTGCACCTGACTGTCATTATTAACTAACTCCGCCAACCTATCTCTATGTTCTTGCGAAAGCATCTTATACTTTGATAGACTTAAAGATTCCTTATTCTTACTTTTTTGGTTCTGATGTTTTTCTATTTTACCTACACTTTTAATCGCGAAATTAACCCTGGCTTGTTCTTCTAACAGCTCAATTAAACTAAACGCCTCTTTAAAATCTTTACCAACGGCGAGAACCCCATGGTTTTTTAAAACTACTATATTACTATCTTCCAACGCTTTTATCACCGGCGCGATGAGCGTAACCGTTGGCGTTTCCTGTGGGATAACACTAACATCGCCCAAATAAAACTTCACTTCAAAAGAAAACATTTCCAGCACATCAAAATACTCAAAAAAAGCTGTAGTATAAGGCGAATGAACATGAACAACCACTTTACCTTCAGCGAACTTTTTCTGGATTTCTAAATGTAAAAACCGTTCACTGCTAAATTCTTTCTTATTATCCTGATGTAGATTTTTCAAATCCATTTCTAAAACATCTTTTTCCTCTAAAAACCCTAAATAACTATCATGCGCCGTCATCAATATCGTATCTTCATCTACTTGATAAGAAATATTACCTCCCCGAGCAGTAACATATCCTCTCTCGTTTAACAACCGCGCCCAGTTAATGATCTCTGTAACTTCCTTTTTATATTTCACCTAACACCTCATCCTTTCCCAGAACAACACATCCGCCGCAATCGTTTCCTAAAACCATCATCTTGCCTCCTAACGACGCGGCACCTTTATCTCTGGACTCAAAATCAAATTCTCCCTCAACCATAAATTCAACAGAAACACCATGAATCTTACTCAATAACGCCGCCTGTAAACTACCAGGCCGCCCAAGGACTCCCAGCTCTATCTTCTTACACATCACTAACATCTTCCCTATCTTGCCTTTATAAAACAATAAGCCCAAAACATTGTCGACGCAATACACAAACTCAATATTCTCTTTTTTCAGCAACTCCACGTTATGATATAAACCAACCAGCCCAGGCCGACCTTCAGCCACTACAACAACGCCCCCTCTATTTTTAAGAAAAGTTATCCCTTCCTCAGAAAGAGCACCCCACACAACTGTCGCGTTTTTAATCTCTTCTAACTTCATAATAATGCAATTAATTTAAATTTCATTAAATGTCTCATGTCACAAGTATCATGGCTTTAACCCCCTCTCTACCTGCAAACCTGCTACCTGCTACCTGTTATCTCTACACACTCCGTAACAAACTTCGCCGGAGTAACATCAAACGCCGGATACACCGCGTCAACTTGGGAAAAATCTCCTTCTAAAAACATAAACGATTCATCCTTTAGCCTCTCCTCAATAGGAATACTGTTAACATCAATATCCCGCGGATACTGCGTTAAAGAATAAAACGGAATATTAAAATACTTTGCTAAACACGCGATAGAATACGTTCCTACCTTATTAATAACATCGCCCTTGGTTGTCGCCCTATCAGCGCCGGTAACAACACAATTTATTTTCTTTTCTTTCATTAACGCCGCTACCTGATTATCACAAATCAGGCGCGCATCAATATTATTTTTTCTTAACTCCCAAAAGGTAAGTCTTACTCCCTGTAGATACGGTCTTGTTTCACAAACTATAAACTTCGCTTTCTTAGATATCCTTTCTAACGCCTGATACAAATAAATCAATTCACCGTTAACATTACAGATAGTCAAAATACTAGCTTGCGCGGGTAACATTTGAGCAAGCCTGGCCGCTCGCGCCTGCCTTAACTTATCAAATCCGGAAATAAACCCCAAAGCCGCGGATCTAATATCACCTGTCTTTTGCGTTTGGCCTTTTAAAATCTGCGCTAAAAATAAAAAATCAAAGGTAGGTCTCTTCTGTTTAAACTTCTCACTTATTTGGTCAATTGAAAATTTATCACTAAACAACACGCAAGAATAAAAAAACAAAAGAACCTGCCCTAACGACCGGGTTTTCATAGCACTTAACACCCATAAAGCTTTACCCAATGTATCAACAGTAATATATTCCTCTTTAAAAGGAATCTGTGTTTCATCCAACACTCGAATTTGGCTGCCTTCTAATTTTACAGGAAACAATAACGGACTATCCATCAAACTTAATAACCTCTTACTCCTTTACGCCAAACAATCTCATAAAATTTTTAGAAGTAATTTTTTCTTTTCTTTCCTGACCCAACGCGTCCAGCATTGCTACATTATCGCCAACGGGAAAGTTAACAGGGTAATCTGAACCCCAAAGGATTTTATCTTCGCCGAACAATTCAATTGCTAACTCAATATTTTTTAAGCTTGCCCCTGACGTATCTACATATACTTTTTTTAAAATTTGCGACGGCGTACTACCTAAATCTTTAACCATCTCTCTACTTCTAAGCATGGAATACACCCTATCAAACCGGTCTTTCAAAAAAGGAGTCACCCCACCCAACGCTGAAAATATAAAGTTTATATTAAACCTCGCAAATACACCCTGCATCATAAACAACCCTAAACACATCGAAATATCAAAACTGTATTCTACCACCGGCATCAACAACGGGTCATTCACTCTTTCAAATCCTATGGGATTAATCGTCTGAGGATGAATAAACACCGCTAACTTATTTTTTTCAACCGCTTCAAACAAAGGATAAACGTTTTCACCAAAAAATTTCCCGTCAAAACTAGACGCTAAAGTTATTGCCTTAAACCCTTTATCTTTAATACTCTTTACTGTTTGTGAAATATTTTTAGAATCGTTTACATCAACAATGGCCGCGGCAACGATACCTTTGTTTTCCTTTATAATCCCTTCTAACACACCATTATACGACCAACAAACCTCCTTAAAAGAACCCAACGTTATATGCGCGTCAGTAGATGGATACACTAAAAAAGCGTGGCCAATATTGTTCTTTTTTAGAAAATCATACAATTGAACCTTATCCGCCCACACCCCTTTATAAAAAGAAGTATGCTCAGATATCTGCTGAGGAATAAAATGGATATGAGCGTCACATAACATAATGTTTTAGGATTAAGTTGTAAGTACTAAGGATTAAGAAGAAGAAGAAGAAAACATCAACAATTCCACACTTAATTCTTACCACTTATCACTTACTACTTATTAATCTTTCTTATATTTCTTATAATCAATATCTGCGTCGGCTAAAACTCCTTTCATTAATCCTTTAAAAGCTGATGGCGTTTCCTCAAAAAACGCGCTGACTAATTCCTGTTCCGACACCTGCCCGTCATTTTTCTGCCGGGCAATACTTTCAGATTTAGCTTTAACCATTTTTTCCGCGATTCTACGATGGAAAAACGGCATTTTCGAGATCGCGGTTCTAAACTTTTTCTCTACAACATCATCCCATTTAATTTCTACCTGAGTATTCTTTTTCTTTGTAGCGCCACTTTCAAAACTGCTGATATTTTCCATAAAATCGCGCACGCACTTAACGGCTAAATCATGATAGCTACCCTGGAAAAGCCGAGCAACCCTCTCAGTTTTTGAGAAAAACTCTCTCATACACCAACTTCCCAACCTACCAACATCTTCTATCGAAAGATGGTTTGTAGGAACAACAGGATGCTGGAAATCCCAGTCTCTTAAATCTAAATTGTTTAGGTCAACCCACCCTTTATCAATATACTTCTTCCATATGGGAGACCCTGGTACAGGCGTAAAAAACTGTAACGCGAAAATGTCAGGATCAGACTGATCGGCAAACTCAAAACGCTGTTTTACTATAGCTTCCGTATCATCTTCAAACCCCACCATAAAACAGCCGATACTCATTATATTTTCTTTTCGCAACGCTTCGATAGTTTGAACAATTTGGTGAGTATCTACGCCCTTACCTATCTTTTTCAACTCTTCATCACTGCCAACCTCAACTCCTAAAAGCCCCATAAACATCCCCGCTTCTTTCATCAGAGGAATAAGATCAAGCTGATTAACCCAATCATCTGCCCGTCCCAGAATAACCCAGTTCATTTTAATTTCGCGATGGATCATGCCGCGACATACTTTCTCAACTGTTTCTTTAGATACATTAAAAGCGTCATCTTGAAACACAATAACGTTTACTCCATATTTTTTATTCAGCACTTCTAACTCATCCAAAATTTTTTCCGCGGACTTAATCCTCCAGGAAACAAAATCACGAGGCGACCGAGGGTCGTACTGCGACCATTCATAACAAAAAACGCAACCGCCGGGACACCCACGCGAAACCAATAACTCACAAAACGGTTTCCAATGGGTATGGCCCACATATTTCTGCATAGGAAATAAATCGTACGCCGGGATAGGTAAAACATCTAAGTTCTTTATCAACTCACGATGCGGACCAACAACAACTCGGGCCTCGTTTCTAGACGCTAACCCCGCGATAGAAGAAAAGTCTGCCGCGCCTTCTTTCAATGACTGCAGTAACTCGAAAAAGGTAATCTCAGCTTCGCCAATTACGACAAAATCAATGGCGGGATACCTTTTTAACGTATCCTCAAACAAAGCCGAAAACCACAACCCTCCAACAACTATCTTAGTAGAAGGCAATACCTTTTTAACCTCTTGCGTCAACTTAATATAATGCCAAATAGGAGCAAACCCACCGGTAGAATGTAAAATTTCTCCTAAAAAAATTACGTCAGGATTAATCTCTTTAATTTTATCCATCATCAACTTAAAATCTAAATCTTCTACTCTAGCATCAATAGCGTAACAATCAGCAAGCTTCTTTTCTCTAACATAGGCTATTAACTGCGCGTAAAACTGATTAGGAGCACAATGTTTACCATGCGTCGCCCAAGCCTCCATTTTCGGCATTACAAATAAAACTTTCATTACTATATTCATCCTTTATTTATTAAATTCTTTCTTGATCCCCTTTGGCATTATAAAGAGATGACAAAAATCTCTTTTGCGCAGTCTTGATGTCCGGATGGAGAGCCGCGCGTGAAGCCGATTTTATCGGCTGAGCCGCGAGATCTTTTGCTTTGATTATTATGCTGTTTCTTGCCAATACGGTTTTAGGACTCATATGCTGCGCAAAAGGGCTATTTTTGTTATCTCTTAACCACCTTAAAGAAAGAACGATATCATCCTATAATTACTGCTTGGGATGATCCTGCTTAAACGGGATAACTGGTTTAGTCCAAGGTGTTTGCTGATTTATTACTGCCAACTCTAAGGGACAAGCGTTACTGGCCTGCGTAAGAGCAAACATTACTGTATCCGCTACAGAGTCAGAACTCATAAGTCGATCTTCATCAACAGAAACTTCTTTTAACTTTCCTGTTAACGGCGTTTTAGTTACTCCCGGAAATATCGAGGTAACTTTTATTCCAAAATCTCTCATCTCCCAAAAAAGCCCTTTCGCGAAAGCACGCAACGCAACCTTTAACGACGTATACACAATAAAGTTACGCGGCGGCGGATCAACCATAACAGAACCACTGGTAATATTAACAATATGGCCGCAACCATTTTCTTTCATCCCGTTAACAACTAACCGAGAAAGCATAACGTAACTAAAATAATTAGTAAACATTAATTTTTCTATGTCCGGTAACGGCTGAGTCCAAAAAGGATACTGACTGGAAACACCAGCACCATTAATGAGCACATCTATTTTTTTAAACTTACTTACAGCGGCAGCTACTAAATTCGCTAAATCATCCTGTTTTGTAACATCACACTTAACACACAAAATATTGTCATTACTCCCTAAACTTTGTTTAATTTCTTCTAACACTTCCATTTTTCTCGCCGCTAACACAAGGCAAGCTCCATTGGCTGCCAATTTACCCACAATAGATTTACCTATCCCCCCACTCGCCCCAGTAACAACACAAACTTTTCCTTCTAACAAATTATTCATAACGTAGCCTCCTATCAATTACTTTATTCAAACAACATCCTAACGTAATAGCTCCAACACCTACTATACCAAAAAGAACTTTAAATCCTACCAATGAAACCAAAAATCCTCCCACAAGGGCCCCTAACCCGCCAAAACTAAACCGCAACGCGCTATTTAATGATGCGGCATCTCTTAAAATCCTATCAGGGAAACTAGTTAGGTGCGCCGATAACCCCACATGAGTTAACGCCCACCCGGAACTCCATAAAATAACAACAAAAAATAACATCTGATAATTTTGGATAAAAAGAATAATTAACGTAAACACCCCCATAAGAAAAAATCCGATTCGAGAAATCTTTATGTTACCAAACCGCGAACTAAACATTCCTCCCAAAAGTTGAAACAAAATCGCGCTCATCGTTGCCACGGTAAAAATCGCGCTTATCAGCACCTGTTTCAACGAATAGGTTTGACTTAAATACACCCCTAACCGCTGCTGCAAGCTATGATAGATAAAACTCGCCAGTATTATCACCATAAAAAATAGAAACGCCTCTCTATCCTTAACTGTTTTAACATAACTAATCTTAAACTTATCCCCTCTAAAATCAAAATCTTCCAAAAAGAATAAACCAAACACAAAAACAAAAAAACTCAATACCACCGGAATTAAATAAATAAATTTCCAATGCAACAGACCACTTAAAAAAACGCTGAAGAAAGTAGAAGCGTATGATAAAGAAAAAAGGATTCCTATAAATTTAGCTTTTTTGACCGCGGGAACAGTTTTACCAATAGTAATTAAAATAAGCGGAACAAAACTACAGCCAAAACATCCCATGCAAAACCTAAAAATAAACGCCTGGTTTATACTTTGAGAAAGACTAAAAAATAAAGACGCTAAACAAAACCCCACAGTAGCAATGAGAAATAATTTCTTAACTTTAACAACTCTAGTTAACGGCGCCCAAAATAAGGCGAATACTCCATAAGGAAGCATATATAACCACGTAAGCTTTAAGGTAGAATCCTGATCTATATTAAAATACGCTGCTATCGAAGGAATTAACGCCGCCATAGCGGCGACACCAAACGACACCGTAAAAAAGCTTAAACAAAATATAGCAAAACTTCGTTTAGACATATCTTTAGACTATCGACTATCGACCATCGACTATAGATCTGCTCAAAATTTCTTCACAATTTTTCAAAGAAATTTTGGTCAATAGTCTATTGTCTATGGTCCATGGTCTAAATTTATTCTTTCTCTATAATCTCCTTAAACCTCTTCAAATTATCAACCGAATGTTTATTGATAGTAGCCTCAACCTGCTCATCATTAACCTTAGCCCCCTTATCCATCTTAAAATCCTGAATCCACTTCATTTCAACGCCTTGGGGCAATTCTCTATAAATCCACATAATCTTCATGTACTCAAAGGGAAACATGGGCTCCACTCTTTGGGCGTAAGCAAACTTATACTCCTTAAACAACAACCGCTGTGATTTCCAGCTGTTTCCGTTTTGATGCGTTAACTTAAAAGTGAGCTTATTGTCTTCTTTCTCTAAAACATCCGACTCCGTATACTCCTGAAAAAACTCTTTCCAGCGAGAAATATCATTACTTAAATCGAACACCTTTTCATAAGGAGCATTAATAACAATAGAATTAACTGTATGCGCCATTTACTACCTCCTTGTTAATAAGTTGGTATTGTCAAAAATAAACAAATCACAATAGACAAATTACAAACAATACACAATCACAAATATACAAACTAGAAACAAAATATCCAAATTACAAATTTAGATTGTGTCGCAATTGTTCTTTTCTCATTCATTCTTCTATAATTTTCTCCATTTGTTTATTGTAATTTTAAGCTCTTCCTGTTTTCTTTCTATGGACTATTAACTATTCCCACAACCCTTGCCCAAGCAGCACCCGTCTGCCGTATTTTTACCGGCATGCAAATAACCTTAAACCATAAATCGGGCAACTTATCTAAATTAGCAAGCCGCTCAATATGAGCGAACTCACGTTTTCTTCCATGAAAATGAGCCGGCCACAAACTAGAAGTTTTTTTCTCTTGAAGAAACTCTTTCATCATAAATTTGTACGGCCTATCTATCCCCATTGTATCAACACCGAATATCTTAATGCCCTTATCCAACAGATAATCAATAGCGCAAATACTAACGCCTGGGTAATCAGAAAAATAATCTTCGCCTCCATACAACTTATCGGCGCCAGTATATAATAAAACAATATCTAACGGCTTAAGCTCATACTTTATTTTCTCTAAAGAATCTTTTAGATCTGCCGCAGTGATAACTTCTGTCGCTTTTTTACTGGATAAATCAAGCTTAACTCCATTCTGATAACACCATTGAAGTGGAATCTGATCAGCAGTCTTAGACACCCTGCCTTCGGACTTACTCCCATAATGGAAGGAATAATCTAAATGTGTTCCTATATGCACCGGGCAATGAACTATTTCTAAAGATAAAAACTCTTCATCAGGTAAATCTTCTTTTCGTATAATTCTCTCACCAGCGATATATCGTTGCTGGCCGCCAGGCTGTTTTGTCATTAAAACTTTGTTAAGCTTCTCTATTCCGTCCTTATGAGAAACACGGTCAATAGAAATATCATGAACTTCATAAGCCTGATCGTCTATGGGTAAACTTAAATCAATGATTTCCATAAAATTCCTTTATTAGGTACGCGCCTCGAGAATTAGAAATTAAGTTTCTTTTTTTCCACAACATCAGCTATTTCGCTAACCGTACTCTTATTAGTTATCTCTTTATACTGAAGCTTAACACCAAACTTCTTACTTAAAGAAACTGATAATTCTACCATCTCTGTTGAGTCAACGCCTAAAGAATCATAAAGCGTCTGTTCATCTTTTACTTCATTTTCAGCAACATCTAACACTTCACAAATAACCCCAATCACATCTTCTTTAACTCCCATATCTCCCTCCCATTTAAACGAAGGATGAAACACGAAAGACGAAGGACGTCTTTATTTTTCGTCCCTCATCCTTCATCTCTCGTTCCTCGTTACTCGTTACTTTTCTATTCCCAAAACAACATTAATTCCGCCTCTTCCACGAGCCATGATAAGCGCTTTATTAATTTCTCTAGCCACAGCCTTGTTAGGCGTACAATTAATATCGCAATGAGAATCTTCCTCACTAAAATTTATTGTTGGTAAAACTAAACTGTTCCGCATGGAAAGTAATGTCGCGATTAAATCCAACGACGTCTGCGCCCCCAACAAATTACCAAACATAGACTTAGGCGCGCTTAAAGAAATATCCCCCAATTTATTCTTAAACACATTCTGCAACGCTTTCACTTCTAAAATATCTCCCAACTCTGTAGCCTCGCCGTCTAAACATATATAATCAACATCATCTTTAGACCACTGACAATCTCTAAGGCACTCCTCTATCGCGAACTCCAACCCCTCACTGGTTAACGCCGGTTTTATGCGATGAACGCCATCGCAGCTAAACCCTATCCCCTTCAGGAATCCGTATATTTCAACACCTCTGTTTATAGCGTTTTTTTCTCGTTCCAAAATAACCATCCCCGACCCCTCCCCTAACACAAACCCATCACGATACAAATCGTATGGTTTATACGCTGTTTTTGGGTTTAAATTATTCTTTGATAACGCCCCATGAGTGTTAGCCGATAACAAAGCGTAAGGCGTGATAGGCGCTTCCATCCCTCCGGCAAGACAGTAATCGTTCTTTTTATCTTTTAAAACTTTTGCCGCGTACCACACGGCCAACGCCGACGACGCTCTATCAGAAACAACTGTTTTACTATACCCGCGAAGTTTATAATATATCGAAACTTGTCCCTGAGGCGCGGCAGGAAACCAGGCTGACGCCATGTAAGGAGAGATACCTTCTCTTCCTTCAAGATATAAATCTCTTAACTCAGTTTCAGCAAAAAGCCATCCACCAATAGCATTACCCATAAAAGCGCCAATTCTATCTTTATCGCAATTATCTAAATCTAACTTAGCGTCTTTTATCGCTTCCTCAGAAGACACCAGCGCCATATGAGAAAACACATCAATCTTCTTAGTCAACCGCCCGGATAAATGAGAATAGGCGTCTAACTGATGAACTTGCGCGGCAATATGTGACGGATACAATGAAGCGTCAAACCTTTTTATAGTGTCAACGCAAGACCGTCCCGCTTTTACGTTTGCCCAAAATGTTTCTTTTTTTAACCCCGCGGGAGAAACAACCCCCATCCCTGTTATTGCTATTCTTTCATCCATTATATTTCTCTCCTCTTATACTTAACGGACAGCAGACCTACTGCCCCTACATATTTTTTATCTTCCTTGACCCTTGACCCCTGACCCTTGACCCTCAATAATCTCCCATCTATTCATCATATCTTTTAAAAATTAACGCCGAATGAATTCCGGAAAATCCGCTGCTTGTTTTTAAAATATAATCTACTTTTTTCTCTATCGCTTTATTAGGAATATAATTCAAATCACATAGGGGATCAGGCTCTTCTAAATTAATCGTTGGAGGTAAAACGTTATGCTGATAAATCATCGAGCATAACACGCTTTCAACCGCGTTTGCCGCCGCTAAAGGATGACCGATCATGGACTTTATAGAACTAATTGGTATTTTATAAGCGTAATCACCGAAAAAACTTTTATAAGCGTTGGTTTCAAACACATCATTCTGAGGAGTAGAACTTCCGTGAGTATTAATATAATCTATTTTTTCTTTTTCAATTTTAGCGTCATCAAACGCCATTTTTATGCAATTCACCATAGCCTGGCCGTCCGCCGGTAAATCCGTCATATGAAATGCGTTACAAGTTGTTCCAAATCCGATTATTTCACAATAAATACGCGCGCCGCGCTTTATCGCGTGTTCTAAATCTTCCAACACTAAAATTCCGCTAGCTTCAGAAAGAACAAATCCGTCTCTATTCTTTTCAAACGGCCGACTCGCTTTATGCGGCTCATCGTTTCTTTTAGAAATAGCGTTGATTACATCAAACGCCCCAAAGCTAATCGGCGTTATCGGCGCCTCACTGGCTCCCGCAAAAATTAAATCCTGCCTACCATCTTTAATCATCTCATAAGCAAACCCAACTGAATCTGTACCAGCAGTACACCCGGTAGATATCGTACAGTTTATTCCTCCCAGCCCGTAAATAGCCGAAATCTCAGAACAAGGTGTGTTAAACATCGCCGCGTCATAAAGGTAAGGTCGGCCTTTTCTTGGGTCAATAGGATTTTTGCCCCAATCAGTAACAAGAAGAAACTCTTCCTCCATAAACCGCGTACCGCAAATAGCGTTAGCTAAAACTATTCCGTTCCTATATTTATTAAGCTTAGAAAAATCAAGATTAGCATCCTGGACCGCGCCCTTAGCCGCCGCGACAGCAAACTGAACATACCTATCCATACGCCGCGCGTCTTGCCCTGACATACCAAAATTAGCCGGGTCAAACTCTAAATCCTGCGCGGCGACTTTAGAATTGAATAAAGACACATCAAAATTTTCAACCTTACTTGTAAAACTCACTCCGTCTATCAAGTTTTTGTAAAATGTATCCTTATCTTCTCCGCAAGGAGCAATAACCCCTAACCCTGTAACAACAACTCTTCTCATTTTGTCCGCCTATGGAAAGAAACAAGACACAGAGAAAATTAAAAATATCCGAACATAAAAATATTTTTATCTTGTCTTTGTCTTACCTCTTACTTCTATTATAATCTTGTAACCTTAAATTTAATATTCCCGCCATCAGGACAGGTTGTCCCTGTTTTACAAACAGGATTATCTTCGAAAGAAAACGAAGCACCAAAATTTAATGCGAACAGAACGGAAAACAATACGCTGTACGCCGCGCCACAAAACCCGTCCGGCGTCCGCAAGCCGGTAACTTCAAACTTATCGCCCTGCTTATATCCATAGAAACAGTGACCGGTCAACTCCTGAACCTCAATAACCATCTTCGCCGGATTAGGTCCTTTAGGTTTTTCTACTTGAGGCACAACAACAACTTGACCATTATCATCCACCACCTCAACTTTAAAAGTCAATTTCCCTGCGTCAGGACAAGTAGTTGTAATTGACTTGGTGTTATTCATAAACTTAAAACTAGCCCCAAAGGTTAACGCGTATAAACAGGGGAAAATAGACTTTACCAACCCACTGCAAAAATGTTTTGGCGGATGGGTAAAATCATCTAAAATAAATTCATCCCCCAACTCGTAATCATGATAACAATAATCTTTCTTATCAATAACAGTTAACTTTAATTTAGGAAACTTAACTCTTGGTATATTGTTACATTTGCATTCTTTCATAGGTATTTTCTCCTTTATAAATATACGAAATAACCATATAAATAACTCTATATATTTATTGTTTTCAAGAATTCTTGTTTATCAAAAAAACGTCCGGTATCTTCTACCTCATGAACCATTTTAACTATTGCTTCATTAACCGGCGCTTCTATATTATTTTCTTTTGCCACTTTTACGACTTCTCCGTTTATATAATCTATTTCTGATTTCTTCTGCCTTCTTATACTCTGTAATATAGATCCATAGAGCGGATCCTTACTTAAAGAAGTCATTATTTTAGAAAAAAGAGATGTGGCTTCAGACCTTGGCATATTCGCTAAATCATGAACACGCTGAGCTGGATACGTAGGCAAATCTTCTAAAACTATACTGCCGGCATTAATTACCTTATAGGCTTCAGCGATTATACTTACAGCAACCGCGCAAACATCTATATCGCTAAAAACTTCCTGAATAGAGCCCCCTAAACACCCGGCAATACAATTATTTAAATTTACAAACAACTTCAAGTACTTCTTGCCCTTTATATTCTCAGCAACACAAACGTCAAAAACCAAAGACAAAAACGCGCCTAACTTATCCGCGGTCTCAATCCCCTCATTAAAAACGCTGCCTAAAATTAATTTTCCGTCAAAATTATGTGTTACTTTATTAGGCGAAAAAAACGTAGCACCAAACATCACTATCCCCGACACGATTCTCCTTGTATCAAAATATTTATTTAATAAATGTTCCGCATAAACTCCGTTTTGAGTAGACAACACATAAGCGTCTTTCAAATAATCTAAATTACTCCTAATCGCCTCTTCCAAGTTTTGAGTTTTAGTAGCAAACACAGCTAAATCAACTTTCTCACTTAACCGCGGGCTAACATTTAAATCCCCTATAACTTTACTGCCGCGAATTCCATCAATTAGAATCCCTTCCTCTAATAAAGAAGCGATCTGATAATCTCTAGCCACCCCGGTTACATCAATATTTCGTTCTTTTAAATATCCCAGAAACAAACCGCCTATAGCGCCTACTCCTATGACCGCCGTTTTCATATTTTCACCGATTCCTTAATTTTTAACCTCTCAACCGTTTCTGTTTTTACCTTACCTTCCAAATCCCATCCCCGTACGGTATAATACTCATCTAACATCGCGTCGTACTTTGTTCTATCTAATTTTATTTCTTTATCTTCTTCCCTCACTCCTTCTGTTTCAGCTAATGGCAGAAAAACTTTTTGGGGAGGATAATCATTTTTTCTATCGATTCCTTCCCTTTGTAAATACAGCCTTTCAATATTAATCACGCGCTGGGCGCTTATTTTAAGATCTTCCTCTGAGAAACTTTCTCCGTAAGCGGCTTCCATTAATCTTGAGAAAAAAGAGAACTTAATTCCCGGAGGCATAGTATGAAACCCTAAAAACTTACAAAGCCCTACCATATCAAACATCCCTAAATAATGCTCCCACCAAACAACAATTTTCCCTTTGTCCGTATAAGAAAGAGCTTCCCCATCGACTTGGCAGCCATAAATATCTTTCAACGAATCCGAGCCAAACTCGAAAGCAACCCAAATAGGTCGGCTACGTAAATGGTCCGACCCACGAGATGCCACCGAATTACTTAAAGCAAAAGCTGGTAAATACCTTAAATCCGCCGGTTCAGACTGTACCATATTTTTTGTCCAACACAAATACTGTTCACTCTTTTTGCCTAATTCTTCTACCATAGCGCGAGGACCGCTCGCGATAAAATCGCCTATTCCCTTTCTATAAGCAATATCTTCTATTAAACTCTTAACCAACTCAACATCATCCCAAAGAAACGCTCTTCCTCTCGTAACTTTATCATCAATAACTTTTTCCTGATACAACTCAATCAACCAGGCAATAATATTTGCCGAAGAAGACGCATCCAATCCTAACCGATTCACTAAATCATTAAGAATGAGAGTACTTTCTAATTTACCAATACCTAACACCGGACCAAAATGAGCCATTACTCCATACTCAGGTCCTTCGTTTACAATTCCCTTATACTCATAAACCATCTGACACTTTACAACACACTTCTTACACCCGGCTTTTTCTTTATAGAACTTTGCCAAGTTTTTATGGTTTATGTTATCGTTATTGAGAAAAGCTAAGGACCTGCCGTTTTTAACTCTCCCCATCCCGATGCTTTCATTCACTATCTCATATAGATGGCTTGACCCAAACTCTTTTAACCGCTGCATTAAAAACTCTTTTTGCAAAAACAGATTTATCTCTTTCACGCAGTCAAAGAACTTTTGTTTATCTGCCGCCTCTACCTCTTGGCTGTTATCTAAAGCGACAATTGCTTTTACGTTTTTTGAACCTAACACAGCGCCCATACCGCACCTGGCAGCCGCATTCTTTTTTCTATTTATAAGACAAGCAAAAACAACTTTATTCTCACCCGCCGGCCCAATACATAAACTCTCGCTTCCGGGAAACTGCCGCTTAATTTCTTCCTGGGTACTTTGCGTATCTTTACCCCAAACAAAAGCGGCATCTTTAATTTCTACTGTTTGATTTCCCACAACCACTAACTTCGGCGTAGCAGCTTTACCTTTTAACAAAAGATAACCAACCCCATTTTTTCGCAGATTCACACCAAACCCGCCGCCTACATTAGCGTCACCTAATAACCCGGATTCTGGAGACTTCGCCGTTATCGTTGTCCTTGAAAAATTCAATCCATTTAATCCAACCAACGCCCCCGTCCCTACAATAAAAACATTATCCTCTGATAAAGGCTTAACTTCTTCGTTCGTATATTCATAAAGCAACCGGGAATTTAAACCACGGCCGCCAACATACTGCTTTATAAGCTCAAAGGGAACATTCTTTATTTGAATTTCTTCCTTAGTCAAATCAACAATGGCTATTTTGTTTGTATCTTTTATGTACATATCTATTAGTAACCAGAAACCAGTTTACAGAAACCGGAAAAAAGAAGTCGGTTACTCCTCAATTATTTAATGATTTCTCAAGATATTGTTTCATATTGATTAAAATATTTGTTATGTTTTGGTTATGCAATTTCTCAAAGATAGATTTCCACATAAATTTATTAAAAAATCCCCGTACGGTATAATTCATTTTATACCTAACGCTGACATTATCCCCGCAAGATTCAACGCTAACAACCTCATATCCCTCAAACATCCCATCAAGAAAATCTCTTCTTATATACTCTAAATCTTTAATATCGGTAATTTTTACATGCCACCGGGGAGCAAGGGTAAGTTTTACTTTTTGTAAATAGACGGTACCAATATCTATTTCGGACCTTAAATTTACAAATTGCGTTAAAGAATCTTTAGGCCACCACTGGCTTTCACCCCAAAGAACAACCTCTTTAAACACTCTTTCCTTCGACGTAGTTATTTCAATGCTATGCTCATTCACCATACCCTTTTACCCTGTCAATTATTCTCCCATATGTTTTTCATAATCAATTCCAGCATCAGTTAAAAGCCTAACCATCATTCCCTTAAACGCCGGCGGAACTTCTTTAAAAAAAGCCCTCACTACATCGCCTTCACTAACATGTCCTTTGTTCGCTTCCCTCACCATCGACTCGGCTCTTTCTTTTACCAACTTTTCCGCGATTCGGCGATGAAACAACGGCATTTTTGTAACCGCTTGATTAAACTTCTGGAGCGCTCCCGTTTCCCATTTTATGTCTGACATACCTTCCTCCATTTAAAAGCGTAGAGTGGGTAGCTCTTAGTAAAAATCTTCTCTATCCGCTATGCGCTATCCGCTAAACACTAACTTTGTCTACTAAGCCAAACACAATCTCAATCATCTTTTTTTGAGAATCGAAAAAATTTATATTACTAAACCCTAACTCACCGGTGATGATGTTGTCTGACACCGAAAGGATCGCGCCAACTTCCACATTTTTTATATTAGCTATAGTAAAAAATGGATTGGTTACCATATCCACCGCAATCGCTCCTTTTTCAATAAACGGATTGATAACTTCTTTTGTTTCCTTAAACAAAGCATCCGTTGTCCAAATAGGTCCCCTATGCGTTTTAACTTGCGCGCTAGATAAATCCATTAGCTCCTGAGTTAAGACCGAATCAGCCTCCCCAAGAAAACTATCATCAACATAATAACTTGTTACACCATCACCGCGTAAAGACGCGTCAGCAATAATCAAATCACCTATCCCAATATCTTCCCGTAACGCGCCGCACGATCCTAATCTGATTAAAGTTTTTATCCCCCCTTCACACAGCAATTCCGTAACAAACGCTGTATCGGGAGCATAATACCCTCCATTACCTACAGTAACTTTTTTACCTTTATAAGTACCTGTCCAAAAAGAATACCCAAAAAAAGTAAAGTTTTTAACCGGATTCTCTAAAAAATTAAGGCAAGCGGCGGCACGTTGTGGCTGCCCGCTAACTAAAGCGACATCACCAAAATCTCCCGGTTTAAACTGTAAAGAATCCAATAAACCTTGCGCTGTTAAATGAACATCCCTTTGCATCATAATAATTGACCTCCCGATTTAAATTACGCCATAAGTCGCAGGTAACATGTATCAAGTTAAAAACCCGAAACCTGTGACTTGTTACTTGTAGCCTGTATCTGCTTCAATCTCTGCTTATCTATTTTTCCCACACGGTTCTTCGGCAGTTCTATAACAAACTCAAAATGATGGGGAATCTTAAAATGGGTCAACTTCTCTTTTAGAAAATCTTTTAACTGCCCAACATCTATCTCTTCTTTAGCGACAATAAACGCCTTAGGAACCTCTCCTCTTAACTTATCGAAAACACCAATCACTGCCGCTTCTGTTACTTGAGGATATCGCATTATTTTCTCTTCTACCTCAGAAGAAAAAACCACCTCTCCCGCGACTTTTATCATATCTTTTTTTCTGCCCACGATATAGCAAAGCCCCTCATCATCAAACCTTGCGACATCCCCAGTTTTCAGCCACCCATCAGAAGTTAACACCTCTGCGGTTAACTCCGGCGCGTTATAATACTCTTTCATCACACCCTCTCCGCGAACCCACAGTTCCCCCTCCTGATTCACACCTCTAGTATTGCCTTCATCATCAACAATTTTTGCAGTCATCCCCGGCGAAAACTTACCAACACTGTCAATCTTTTCTATTCCCGGAGGAAGAAAACAATTAGGCGCGCTAGTCTCAGTCATTCCCCATCCATTAATTAGATGAGCGTTAGGACAAAGCTGATGGAACCTGCGCAGCAATATCGGCGACGATGGAGCTCCAAAAACTACGGCGTACTTCAACGAAGATAAGTCAACTTTATCGTACCCTTTCAATGAAAGAACCACTATATACATAGGCGGTACTGTCCAAAACAAGGTAATTTTATGCTTTTCTATATTTTTTAAAAATTCCAAAGGATGAAACTTCGACATTAAAACAAGGGTCTGGGCAAAGTATAACATCAAGAGGATATAATCAAGGCCGCCTAGATGAGAAAACGGAAGGCCTCCACAAAGAAGCATATCATCGTTGGACAATGATAAATGATGCGTTATGCAATTTATCGGCGCGTCAAAATTTTTATAAGTAAGCCTCACCCCTTTAGGATGACCGGTTGACCCCGAAGTGTAAAATATTGATGAAGAACATTCTTCATCAATAGCTACATTAGGAACAGCACCTGAATTATTTTCTAAAATATCCTGCCAATAGCACCCCCCCTCACCATTTTCATAACAAACAATAATTTTTTCTAAAGAATCACATTTACTTCTGATCCCTGATAAGCTTACACCTTTCTTGATTTGAGTAACAAGAACCTTGGCCTGACTATGATTTATAAAATGAACGATTTCCTCTTCCGTTAACATAAAATCCAACGGAACTAAACAGGCGCCTATACTAAAAGTGCCTAAAAAGCTGATTACTGTTTCCGGAGAGTTAGACAAAAATACCGCGACTTTATCTTCTTTCTTAATACCAAAACTAAGAAAATAATTAGCAAGCTTAAAAGAATCGTCCTTTACCCGCATAAAACTAATTTCACGATCATTAAAGATAATAGCAGTTTTATCGGGACAAGCATTGGTCTGTTTTATAAGCAACTCTTTAATATTCATAATTAGAAAAACTCCATTACCTATTTGCCGCCATATAATTGTATTTTCTCACTAAAATCAAGTTTATATAACAAAATTTTAATAGTAAAATTTTACTATCCCGCCTTATAAAGTCAAGTTTTTTATACTTATTTCGGTAGCTACTTTTTTTTCAAAAAAGATAAACATTCTAAGTGCGGCGTGTGAGGGAAAAAATCAAACGGCTCAATAAAATCAACATTATAATTTCCAGACAACGCTTTTAAGTCTTCAAAAAAAGAAGCAGGATTACATGAAGAATAAACTATTGTCTTAGGCAACCATCGCAAAACCGCTCTTACAATTTTTTTTGAAAGTCCGCTTCTGGGCGGATTCATTATCAACATATCTACATCCTTATAAAACGACGCTTGCGTATTAAGAAACCGTCGCGCGTCCGATGTAAAAAAAGAAATATTATTTATATCATTGCCTCTAGCGTTTTGCCAAGCGGCATCAATAATTTCTTTTTGTATCTCAACTCCCCATACAAACTTAGCTTTATCGGCAAGAAACAACCCAATAGAACCTACCCCACAATAAAGGTCCAACACACGCTCCTCGCCTTTTAAGCAAGCGTATTCTTTTATCTTAGAATATAAATCCTTTATCCCTAAAGAGTTGTTCTGGAAAAATGTATCAATACCTATGTTAAACTTCAAATCACCTAACTCCTCAGTTATAAACGCCTGCCCGAAAATCAGTTCCTTCTTATCAAAAACAACCGCGTCAGATAAAGAGTCGTTACCAACCCAATAAATAGATTTTATATCATTCTCTAAAGACAAGCTCCTCAACACGCTAACAAATCCTTCCTTATCAAACTCAACTTCACTAGTAGCAACAATCCCCACCATCAACTGCTTAGTAAACCATGTTTTTCTAATAACGATATTACGCAGCAGACCTTTATGAGAAAATTTATTATGCGCGCTGTAACCCTTACTAACAACAAACTCTTTTACGCCCGCCAGAATCTTTTCTGTATCGGGAGAAAAAATTAAACATTGCTGAACATCGACAACCTTTCTTTTTTCTACTTTACTGTACAACCCACAGACAAGGCCATTTCTATCAGCAAAAGAAAATTCCATTTTTCCGCGGTAAAAAAAGGGCTGATAGCTATTCATCGGCTTTATTTCGGCAGTGATTTCATAAAAGCTGGCCAGTTTTTTTACTCTTTCCTCTTTTTGACGTAACTGTTGAGGGTAGGGAACATCCTGATACCTACACCCGCCGCACTCATTAAAATGTTTACATGTTTTCATAACAGCCTCAATCAAAATTCCTCCTCTTTGATATACTCAGCGAAAAACCGCACCTTCTTAGCGTCTTTGGAATCAAACAAAAAAGGCTCAACATCAGCCGCTAATTTTTTAAAATCTAATTTTTCACACGCTTTAGATAATTTATATTTCAAATCTCGCGCGTCTTTTATCTTTAGTTTTTGGCACAAATATCCAAAATGAGGTTTTGTCCTCCCCATCAAAAAAACGGCATCATAAAAATCCCTACCCATCGTCCGTTTACGCCTAAAAATACAAACTATTTTCTGCGCCAATAAAATATCCGCGGACACAGCATTTATCCGCAAAAACACATCGAATTTATTGATCAACGCCTTTTGAGGCTGATACTTAAACCGCTGAGGTTCCATATCAATTTGAATTAATAATTTTTCCTGCCTATGTCCAGAAAGTTTATTTTCAAAAAGAATATTTGTAAATTTTAAATAAGCGTGATACGCCCCGGAAAAAACATTTTTATATTCGACATTATATCCTTCTCCATTTAATTTTCTTTGTATCAATTCTATTAATACACCGAATTCTTTTTTTGTTAAATCTATATTATCAAAGTCTAAATCTTCGGAAAACCTTACGCTTGAATGAACTATATGAATTGCTGTCCCACCCATAAAAGCTAACTTTTCGCCGAATTCAGAATCGAAAATGATTTCTAAAATCTTATACTGCAAATATTCCCGCAAAAGGTTCTTCTTAAAACCTCTCAAATACGCGGGATAAAATGACTGGATTTCTCTTACGTCAAGCATTGCTTACAAATTCCCAAAAAGATTTTATCCTTTCAAAAAACTTCTTCTGGTTAAACTGTTTCGCCATTCTATATAATCTATTTTTCTTAATTTGTTTAAAAATCTCTTCACGATTTATTCTTAAACTCACGAAATCATCTTTAGTCAAAATATGTTTATTAAGATACAAATAATCTAACAGAGCTTTCTCCGCGCGGGCAATATTAAAACTTCCCTTAGCATACTTAATAATCTGATATCCGAAAAAAAGCCGGGGGCTGATACTCCTAAAACTAAACTCTGCTACCTTGGTTTTAAACCGATATGTCTTACGCGTAGAAACCGAGGTTATATTGTAAACACTCTCCGGAATTAGCCGATAATATGCCAACGCCATTTCTAAAGAAATATAGGAAGGATTATATATTTTATTAGCTATACTGAATAAGATATTTTCATTAACTTCTAAATCTGAAAAAACATAATACCCTTTTACTATTTTTATAATATACCCTTTATCCTGCCACTCATTTAATCTCCGGCGATAGAAATTAGGATCTATATTTCTAATATCTCTCAGAGAAAAAACCGTAAACTCAGCTAAGCATTTTTTGAATTTTAGATAATTCATCACTTTTCTCTAAAGTGCTATTTTTAGTACTAATAAGAAATATTGTATATGACTAATTATTACTTGTCAAACATCTTTTTCAACTACTCATTTTTCTACCAATACCCTAACTCCTGCAAAATCCGCGGACGTCTCTGCCAATCCTCTAAAACCTTAACCCAAATATCTAAATAAACTTTCTTATTAAAAATCTTCTCAATCTCCGGCCGCGCGGCAACGCCAACAGCTTTTAACACTTCTCCTTTTTTCCCAACAATGATTTTTTTCTGAGAAGCCCTGTTGACATAAATAGTTACCGAGATACTCACCACTCTTCGTTTTTTTTCTATACTAATAACCTCAACCGCTAAAGAATGAGGCAGCTCTTCTTCCAACAACAAAAACAACTTTTCCCGGACAATATCTGAAATACGAAACTTTACGGGAAAATCAGTAACCGTATCCTTATCATAAAACGCCGGGTTCTGAGGTAAATTATCAACAATAACATTTCTTAACAAGTCCACGTTCTTCCCCTCTTTCGCTGAAACCGGCATATAATATACTAAGGGCGACTGCTTTATATTTTTCTCCTTAATTCTGCTTTCCCAGAACTCAACATACTCAGTTATATGCTTTTCGCCTAAATCGCGTTTATTTAAAACCATGATAACTTTTACTTTTTGTTGAGTTAATACGCTCATAACTCGTTCTTCCTCTCTGCCGATAGGACGAGAAACGTCGGCAACATAAAGAATAAGGTCGCAATTAACTAATGCCTGTTTGGCGATTACATTTAAGTGCCTCACTAAATCATCTTTAAACAAATGCATTCCCGGCGTATCAACAAACACAACCTGAGCGCCGTCTAAATTTAAGATGCCTCTTATAGTATGGCGCGTAGTTTGAGGAATGGGTGAAACAATACTAATTTTACTCTCTAGAAGCGCGTTTAGAAGCGTGGATTTCCCCACATTAGGCCTGCCCAACATAACGACAAATCCTGATTTAAATTCATTCTCAGTCATCTTACACCTTTCCTTTCTTGATTGTTTTCATAAAGTTTATCTAACGGACTTCGGGGAGCGCTAGCCATATCTCTCATTACATGAGTATACACCATCGTTGTTTCCAAATTCTTATGCCCTAATAAATCCTGAATTTCTCTTATATTAACCCCGCTCATTAAAAGATGAGTGGCAAAACTATGCCGCATTGTATGAACCGTTACATGCTTAATAATACCCGCCTTATTAACAGCACCTCTTACCGCGTTCTGAATAGACTTCTCACTTATGTGGTGCCGCCGGATTTTACCGCCGCGCGGGTCAACTGAAATATTCGCCGAAGGAAACACGTACTGCCATTTCCACTCACTGGCAGCGCCGGGATATTTACGTTCTATCGCGTCGGGTAAATATACCTGTCCATACCCGGCAACAATATCTTCCTGATGCAAACTTTTTACTCTTTCTAAATGGTCTAATAAATTAGACTTAACATACTCCGGCAAGATTGTTGTCCTATCTTTATCCCCCTTACCACTGCGAACATATATCAGATTAAAATCAAAATCGATATCCTGCACTCTTAACCGCGCTAATTCCATAAGGCGCAAACCTGAACCATAAAGAATCTGTAAAATAAGCAAATTTTTATCCCTGCTGTGTTCAAATATTTCCTTTACCTCTTTTAGAGATAGGACAACTGGTAATTTAGGACCTCTCTTCGCCCTTACCGTCTGAGCTAAATCTTTAAGCTCTATATTTAATCCCTCTCTAAACAAAAACAATAAAGCGTTAAACGCCTGGTTTTGTGTAGACGCGGCAACATTCTGTTTTACCGCTAAAAACCCAAGATAATCTTTAACATCGTCAGAATTCAGCTGTTCTTTCTTCGTATCTTTACGCTTAACATTTATCGTATAGTGATAAAATCTTTTAATCCAATCAATATATGATCGCTCCGTTTTATAGGCGTAATGTTTAATCCTCATTGAAGTTCTTATTTTATGAATAATATCGGAACAATCAAACGCCTCTTTTTTGGGTAACCCAGTTAATCTGTTCCCGTTGGAAAAATCATCAACATATATCTTTAAAGCTGTTTGAGCCTGTTGAATCTGCCAATCAGCTATATTCTTATCGTTATTTAACATTTCTATAAAAGTCCCTATCCCCTCTTCAAGGCGACCAAACCCTTCATTATTATTGGAAAAAGACAAAAACTTACTTACCCAATAAGCATAAAATGGTACATTCTTTTCAGGAACGAATTTCCCCTCAATTAGAAATTTCTGAAAATCCGGCAAAGTTTGTTCAAGTTTATCCATAATCCCCTTTTTACGAAATACTTATTTTCTGCTATTATATGGCAAACAAGAGCATCTCGCAAGAATCTTTTTGACTTTTTCACGTCCCCATGATACCATAAAACTAATACTTTCGGAAAAAAGGAAGTTCGTATATTAATTGTTATGAGAAATGAATAATAAATGTTAGAAAATAAAATAGATACCTTTTATATTGATAAATATCGAGAACTTTTACTCGATTATAGACTATGGAAAGAAAAAGCAGACTATTTATATAAATCTGCAAAATTATTAAAGCCA
>JAHISK010000135.1 GCA_018818105.1 Candidatus Omnitrophota bacterium
AGTCTCTTCTATGGTTATGGTGTTTTGCTCTTGGGTTAAGTTTACTGTTTTACTTTTTGGTTCTCCGTCTACGGTATAACTTACCGTTATTGAGGATGTGTTAACTACGGCGTTGTTTGCTGGCGCGGTTATTTTTATTACTGGGGCGGTGGTGTCGCGGGTTATTGTTATTTTGGCGCTTGAACATTGGTTGCCGGCTTTATCTTTGGCGAATATTGTAATTTCGTTTTTTCCTTCTTTTGGTAATGTTACTGTGTGTGTCCATCTGACGCTTTCGGTGTATCCCACTTCTTCTTTGCCGTCTATCCATATTGAGGCAAACTTTTCTTTATATCCGTACATCGTACATTCTGTTTTACTAGGCAGCATTTGGAATCTATCCGCTATCGGCATTGACGGCGGCTTTGTGTCTCTATCTATTTTCACTGGCACCGCGGCACTTTCATTTCCATAGGCGTCTTTTAGTTTTATTTGAAAGGAGTTGGGTCCTTCTGTTGTTAAGTTTACTGTTGCTGTCCAGCTCTTTTGGCTATTATTTTTTACTGATTCTTTTTCATTTATCCATACCGAGGTTTTGGATCCTTTTTGTCCGCTGATAAGGTGTGTTTTCTGGTTTGTTAAGGTTTTGTAGGCGTTAACTTTTGGCGGGGCGATTGTTTTTTCTCTTATTCTCCACGTTCCTCTTCTTGCCCAACCGTAATCGGCACCTTCGCTGTCTTTTACGTAGACGTAGACGTCTTTTGTTCCTTTAAATTTAGATTTAAAGGCTATGTTCCATCTTATTTCTATGTTGGTTTGTGATTTTGATACTGAGGTTTTGTCGCAGTCAACGATAACTTGGCTGTTTTCTATTGTGTTATTGCTGCCTGGTATGTATCCTCCCAGCCATTGGCTATCTGTGTCGTTTCGAAGGTATAGTTTGTTTGTTGCCGGTTCGTATTTTAGGAGACTGCTGTTGGGATAAGAGATGTTTGTGTTTATTAGGCATTTTGCTTCAACTATGTCCTGGCTACCGTCGTTATCTCCATAAACTGCCCGCAAAGTTATCGGTTGTCCGGTATAAAGGGTTATGGAGTATGGGCTTACGCTGGCCGCGTATGGCGGGGTGTTCTTTTTTAGGGATTCTAACTCAAATTTAATGGTGTCGGTCCTGCCCCAATGACAATAGCATGATTTTCTTGCGGTTTTGTATCCCGCTTTTGACGCGATTACGTAATGGCGCCCTAATAAAGACTTTTGTTTTGAGTAGTAGTTTCCCTTTGTATCGGTTGTTTTGATAAGGGCTGTTCTGCCTGATCGGTATGTTACTCTTATTAATACGCCGGAAATACCCTGTTTTGTTTTCGCGTCTATTACTTTTCCTTTTATAGTAGTATACGCGGAAGGGTGATTTATTTTTATAGGGGACATTGAAAACGCGGGAAGGGGGATGGATAGAATTAAAAGCGATAAAAGCAGAAGAATCCCTAGGAATTTTCGTTTAAAAAGACAACCGGACACTTTAATAAAATCTCACCTCCGAAACGTAGATTTATTTAAGAAAAACCTCGAAAAAGCGAGGAAATTACTTACACCGTTGAAGTTTTTTAGTTTAGATTAGAATGAAAGCGTTTTCAGCTATTTAGATATAACATATTCTTGGAAAAAAAACAAGGAAACGCATCAACTAATGTAAAATCTAACCGTAGCGATATTGAATGAATAATATAAAATCTAACCGAAAAGGTGTAAAATACCTCTTTATTTACAAGGACTTACATAAAAACAAAGGGGTAAAAAATGGATATAATGGCTCGAAATCAATATTTAAAAAAAATTCAAGAAGAGTATCTTACAGCTTCGAAAATGGGAAAAAGCCAACTTTTGAACGAATCTCAAAAACGCACAGGATTATGCCGGAAACACTTAATTACAAAATTATCTCAGGGTAACTGCCTTAGCATACCCACTCCACGAAAAAAAAGATCGCAATACTATGACGGTCACTTTAAGGCAGTGCTAGTTAAGGTCTGGAAAATATTTGATTATCCTTGCGGGCAAAGACTTGCTCCTTTATTAAAAACAGAGGTTGATAGATTACGGTTATTTAATGAATTATCTTGTAGTGATATTATTACTGACAAGTTAAAATCTATTAGTCCGGCATCAATTGATCTTAAACTACGTCATGAAAAACGCGTTCTTAATTTAAGCCGTAACCGAAATCCTTCCAACAATCCTCTTCTTTACCAAAAAATACCGATTAAGGTCAATTCTGATTGGGATAAATCTGTTCCTGGTAATTGTCAGTTAGATTTTGTTGCTCATTGTGGCAGGTCTCTTGCTGGTGAATTCATAAATTCATTAAGCCTAGTGGATATCTTTTCAGGTTGGTGGGAAGGGTTTGCTATCATGCATAAATCTCAAATTAAAACCCATAACGCTTTGAAAGAACTAGCCGCCAGGCTCCCTTTCCCTTTAAAAGAAATTCATCCCGATAATGATTTTATGTTTATTAACAACCTCATTTATCCCTGGGCATTAAAAAACAAAGTAGCTTTTTCTCGTTCCAGACCTTACAAGAAAAATGATAACGCTTATATTGAACAGAAAAACTGGACACATATTCGTAAGGTCTTTGGATACTTTAGATACGACTCTATTGAAGAACAAAAAATTATGAATAATTTGTTATCTAATCAATTAAGATTATATAAGAACTTTTTTCAACCGATTACTAAGCTTATTAAAAAAGACCGTATCGGATCAAAAGTATATCGCCGCTATGATAATCCTAAAACTCCTTATCAAAGGCTCTTGGAATCTAATGTTATTTCGGACACAAAAAAGAAACATTTATCTTTGATTTATAATTCTTTAAATCCTGCGAAATTACACCGAGAAATCAACATTGAACTAACAAATCTACTCAGATTCTACAATAACAAACACCCTAAAAATATCATGAAAATCAGAAGAATATCTCCGAGTTCTTCGGTTAGAAAATTCTTTAAGCATCAAGACATTAAAACTCTTATTTCGGTTAGGTAGTTATATTAGTTGACACGGGAAAATTCAAAAAAATTTTGAATTTTTTTATATTATTTTAAGATTTATTCTATAACTTACTGCCTATCAATGAGTTGTTCAAAATTTTGTTCAATAAGATTTTATCGTTCAAAATTTCTTCTGGAATTATAGGGTTGGCAATAATTTCATACACATCAATTTGCCCGCTTTTATAGGCACATTTTGTTCCAGCAGGACAACTTTGAGAAGGAAAAGTTTTAACAAATTTTAGGCCGGGATTAGAAGGGATCGCTTCCAATTCCTTCTTTTTTTCAAGAAGCTCTGTATTTAAATAATGATCTTGATGGACAAAGACATACTTAACTCCCATGCCTTTTAGCTTTGATGCTATTAAAGAGTCAGATAAATCAGTCATTTTACGCGCTAACACATTAGGCTCTGTACCAGGAATCGTTCCATTAATAATTGGTTTATGATGAAATATTTGATAAAACTTATACATTTCATTAGGCAAATCTATATCTAGAGGATATTCGGCGATAGCAAATTCGCCCTTTTGGTCTCCAAGCCAAGAATAAGCTTGTGGGGCTTTAGAAACATCAATTACTTTTAATGGCGGATAATTCCAAAATTCAAATAAAACTAATCCGCAAAATAAACTTGTCATTAAAACTTTTTTACCGGTAGTTTTAAACCGCTCTAAAATATATTTCAATCCATACCCTGCTAATACCGCCACAGCCAGCATAACCACAATACCAAACCGACAATACGCCCTAAACGGCGGCAATATCTTATACATAAAGAACGACGGCATAAATATCTTAACCGGCCCTATTTTCCACCAGGGCGGCTGAGAAAACAACCAGGCCGCCAACGCTAAAAGCAAAAAGAATCCAATATAATAACTATCATCTTTGGTAATTTGTATGATAGAACTCGCCCTTCCTCCTTTCCCGATTTCGTCTGTGGCTGTATCGGAACCTGTCATATGTTTTTCATTAAGAAATCTGGCATCCTTCGTCAATCGTCTTTCTTCCCTCATCCTTCGTCTCCCCCTCCGCCATCTTCTAAACACAAAGAAAGCAAGGAGAAGTGGCGTCCAACCTAAATAAAGCGTATGCTCTGTAAAGCTATCACCGTACATGGAAGAACCAATGAGTTTTTTAGCCAATCCTCCAAATAAAGGATGCACTGCCGCCGGCACAAAATAACTCAAGGGCCGTGCTGATTGACTAAATAAATCTTCGAAAGGTCGACGATACTCATTAAAGGCTGAAACTTTAGATTCTGATTTAATTATTATATTTTTAAAAATAGGAAAGACTTGCGGAGTCAATACTAAAAAAGCAATCATCATTAAAAAACATATCTTTTTAAGATATGTTTTATTCTCTTTCCATTTGCTAAAAAGATACATCAAAAAAACTCCTAAAACAATTGAGGTATAATATAATCCATTAAAATTAATAGTAGTAAGACAAAAAGCCAGAACGAATAAAACCTTCATTTTTAATGAATCATTATTTTTCAGATAAATTAACGCCCATAAAAATAAAGGCATAGGCCAATGATAGGTTTCACCTAAATGCTGCCATGAACGAGCAAAAATATAGGGGGAAAAAGCAAAAATCAACCCAGAAAAAAAACCGCAAAATTTATTCTTTGTTAAGTAGGCTACAAGCAAATACACGCTCATTGCCATAAAAAATAAATTATAGATTATTTGTATATTGTACGTCAATATGTGATTTGTAAGAATTGAAATCGCAGAAAATACAACTACCCATATATAGCCTATAGCTTGACTACCAAAAAAATTAATTCCAAAAGGGTACGCCACAAGATTACTTTGAGAAATAGAATAGTTGTTTTCAAAGGAAAAATGTGTTAACCAAGAATACCAAAGAGGAGCGTACACTTCATCTGTAGAAAAAAACCCGGGGACATGCGTGTTTATTTTAAAAACGAGAGGATATGTTAATATTACTATAAAAAATAAAAATATGCCAATTACAAACAAAGAGCTCACTATTCTTTTATATTTTTCTTCCTTCATATACTATATTTAATATTTATCCATATAATACTTTATTCCTTATTAATTATGTATCTATACTTTTAAGTTTCTTAACTCTTCCCTGCATAGTGGTATTTGATAATTTATCACCAAACACCATCTTAGTCACCATCTTCGCTGGCAAAGATAATAATTTAGCCATATATACAAAATCTTCGAATGATTTAATTTTTCTTAAAAGATTAATATATGTTCGCAAAGAAAATATTTTATAAAAAAGATATGCCTTATAAATTTGGGAAAGCATATTCTGAAGGTCTTCATTAGAAAAAGCTAAAGTTTTAAATCCATGATTATACATTAAACTTATTTTATGCCAATCGGCTGAATAAACATCAACGTATTTATCAAGATCAATTAATCCTTGCTGTTTTAATATATTATATACTTCCGTGCCTATCTGAGGCACCAAAAGATAACAAATAATAAAATCTAAATTTGCCGTTTTAATAAACGCTATTGTTGCTTCTATTTCTTTTTTTGTATCATGAGGAAATCCGACAATAAATGTTGCAGCAGTCCAAAAACCTAAAGCATTCGCTTGAGCGATAACTTTTTTGGCTCTATCTAAATCAACTCTCTTCTTAATTATCTTTTGACTATCGGGAGATCCTGACTCAATGCCAAAACATAACCGGTAAAATCCTGCCTTCTTCATTTTAGACAGAATTTCTTTATCTAATGTTTCTATGGCAATACCTGTCGGCGTTGCTACCTTCACGTTTAATTTACGCTTCAATAACTCATCACAAATTTCATGCATCCTTGCTTTAGAAACAGAACTATTATCATCAACAAAATGAAATTCTCTATATCCGTATTTCTTCTTCAAAAACTCTATTTCATCAACCACATTACGGGCACTTCGCATCCGCCATTTACGCCCCCACATAAGCTTAACTGAACAAAAATAACATTCCTTAGGACATCCTCTGCTCGTTAATATCGCACCAACCGGCTTCCTCATAAGAAACTTATTCTTTATCTGTTCCTGCCTCACAACTTCCATATCTCTTTCTAAAAGATCCCACGCCGGGAAAGAAATTTCATCTAGATTTTGGATAGGTTCTTGGGAAGTCTCTTTTTTAATAATCCCATTAACACGATGAACAATACCTTTAACTCCCTCAAAATATCTTTTTTCTTTATACCGTTTTAAAACTTCGCGTATAGTTACTTCTCCTTCACCCACCACAACAACGTCAACATTACTATCAGCCATAACCTTATCCGTAAATGTTGACGCGTGCGCCCCGCCAAAAACAACTAAGGTATTTTTATTATGTTCTTTTACGATTTTTGCGATATTATGCGCGTCTTTAAAATACGGGGTAAACATGCAAGAGTAAAATACTTCTACTGTCAAGACCAAAGTTAAGATAATTCAAGGTGGAAAATTTTATTTTCCGAAACGTTAAATTTAATTCCGGAATAAACTTCCCACGGCGTTTGATAATCCAATGACTGATGCAGCCTTTCTGTGTTA
>JAHISK010000136.1 GCA_018818105.1 Candidatus Omnitrophota bacterium
ATAGTCAGCGTGTCCCGGACAATCAATATGAGCATAATGACGCTTGTCCGTTTCATATTCGACATGAGCAATATTTATAGTTACGCCTCTTTCCTTCTCTTCCGGCGCCTTATCAATATCGTCATAATTAAGCATTGTCGCTTGCCCTCTAGCCGCTAACACTTTAGTTATCGCTGAAGTAAGCGTCGTTTTACCATGATCAACGTGACCAATAGTTCCAATGTTAATATGAGGTTTTGATCTTACAAATTTTTCTTTAGCCATTACGCACCTCCTTTTCTTTTTAACTATGGGTTTATATCTTTTATATTTTATTACGTATTTAACAACCCAATTAAATCGTTTTTATGCTTTATAATCTAAACTCCTAAAATCTTATTTAATACTGCGTCCGGTATCTTCTCGTAAGACGAAGGCTCTATTGTATAGGACGATCTGCCTTGTGTCAAGTTTCTTAATACATCCGCGTAATTAAAAACTTCAGACAAAGGAACATATGCTCTTAATATCCTCAAATTTTTCTTATCCGAAATAGAAGAAATCTTAGCTCTTCGTGAATTGATATCTCCTATAACCTGACTTAAATACTCATCAGGAGTAATAACTTCTAGATCCATAATCGGCTCTAAAATAACTGACTTTGCTTTTCGTAATCCTTCCTTAAGCCCTATTTCCGCCGCTATTTTAAAAGATAATTCTGAAGAATCAACATCGTGATAGGATCCATCAATTAATGTTACTTTTATATCAACAACGGGATACCCGCCTAAGACACCGCTTTCAGCCCCCTCTATTACCCCTTCTTTTACCGAGGAAATAAATTCCTTAGGAATTACTCCACCCTTTATTTTGTTATCAAAAGTGATTCCTTGTCCCCGTGGTTGCGGCTCCATGATAAAAACAACATGACCATATTGCCCGCGTCCACCTGACTGATGAACAAATTTACCTACAACTTCAATTTTCTTAGTAATGGTTTCTTTATAGGTGACCTGCGGCTTACCAATTTTAGCCACAACATTAAATTCTCTCAACACTCTATCTACCATTACCATCAAATGCAACTGCCCCATACCGGAAATAATATTTTGTCCTGTCTCTCGATTATAGGTAACTTTAAAGGACGGGTCCTCATCCGCTAACTTATTTAATGCCATAAAAAGTTTCTCTTGATCCGCCTTTGTTTTCGGCTCAATGGCAACAGAGACCACCGGTTCAGGAAACTTTATTTCTTCTAAAAGAATTAGATTTTTTTTATCGCATAAAGTATTTCCCGTTGAAGTATTTTTAAATCCAACTAAACAAACAATATCACCTGCTCCCGCTTCTTGAATAATCTCCTGTTTGTTCGCGTGCATCCTTAAAATTTTAGTTACTCTCTCTTTTTCTCCAGTTGTAATATTATAGAGATATGATGAAGTACTTACTTTACCAGAATAAATACGGATATAAAATAACTTCCCAACAAAGGGGTCCGTAAATACTTTAAAACAAATCGCGCAAAAGGGAGATTTTTCAGAAATCTTTATTGTTTCATGTTCTTTATTAGTAGGATTAATCCCGCTAACAGCATCTAAATCCTGCGGAGAAGGCATATAATCACATATCGCATCCAATATTTGTTGAACCCCTTTGTTTTTTAAAGAAGTTCCTCCTAAAACAGGAAAAAACTTATTTAAAATAACATGTTTTCTTATGGTCGAAATAATTTCTTTTTCTGAAATAAGCTGACCTTCAATAACTTTATGCATAAATACATCATCTAATTCTGATAATTTCTCTATCAATAAATCTCTACATTTGGAAGCGCTTTCTTGATAATCCTTCGGAATATCTTTATATACGACCTTGGTTCCAAACTCATCGTTATAATATATTGCTTTATTTCTTATCAAATCTATTAACCCAATAAAATCGTCGCCTTCATAAATCGGTATCTGTACTGCCGCAGTAGCAATTTTTAATTTATCTTTCATTTCCTCTATAACAGAGAAAAAATCAGCGCCCGTTCTATCTAGCTTATTAATAAACGCTATCCGAGGAACCTGATATTTTTCAGCTTGCCGCCAAACGGTCTCTGATTGAGGTTCAACACCCCCTACCCCACAAAAGATAACAACTGCTCCGTCTAAAACTTTTAAAGATCTCTCAACTTCAACTGTAAAATCTATATGCCCAGGGGTATCGATAATATTTATATGGTAATCACCCCACTGACAATATGTTGCCGCGCTTGTAATAGTAATCCCTCTTTCCTTTTCCTGGACCATCCAATCAGTAGTAGCTGTCCCTTCATGGACTTCTCCCAGTTTATATGTTTTACCCGTATAGAAAAGTATTCTTTCAGTAGTCGTAGTCTTTCCGGCATCAATATGGGCTATAAACCCAATATTTCTTATCAGTTTTAATTTTTCTTTTACCATTGTCAACACACTGTTCACTTCTATTAACCCCTATCGCAACCTCACCATTTAAAATGAGCAAATGCTTTATTAGATTCGGCCATTTTATGAGTATCTTCTTTTTTCTTAATAACCGCGCCTTCATTTTTATAAGCCGAAATTATCTCATCCGCCAATTTAACACTCATCGGTTTACCTTTTTTTTTGCGCGCGAAATCTCTCATCCACCGCAACGCGATAGTAAGCCCTCTTTCTTTTACCACTTCTATAGGAACTTGATACGTAGCACCGCCTATTCTTCTAGGCTTTACCTCTAATCGCGGCCGAGCATTATCTACCGCGGAAAAAAATATTTTTAAAGGATCAATTTTTAATTTTTCTTCAATTATATTCAACGAATCATAAATTATTCTTTGAGCAATACTTTTTTTACCGTCACTCATAATAACACTTACAAATCGCCCAATAACCGGTGAATTATATTTTGGATCTGGTTTAATTTCTCTTTTTGGAGCCCTTCTTCTTCTCACTATTTTCCTCCATTTTTTTTAGCGTCTAGCGGATAGCGTTTAGCAGATAGTAAAAACTCTATTTACTCTATACGCCATACGCTCTACGCTATTATTTTGCTTTCGGTCTCTTCGCTCCATATTTAGAACGAGATCTTTTTCTATTTTGCACTCCTTGACAGTCTAACGTTCCTCTCACAATATGATATCTAACTCCCGGTAAATCCTTTACCCTGCCGCCTCTTACCAATACAATTGAATGTTCTTGCAAATTATGCCCTTCTCCTGGAATATAAGCTGAAACTTCATATGTATTTGTTAATCGAACCCTTGCAATTTTACGTAACGCGGAATTTGGTTTTTTCGGTGTCATCGTTCGTACTTGAATACATACGCCTCTTTTCTGCGGCGCTCGTTTCAATGCTGGAGATTTAGTCTTCTTTTTCTTAGGAACACGACATTTTCTTAAAAGCTGCATTATTGTTGGCATTTTTCCACCTCAATTTCTCTGTACTTTTTTAAACCTGTTCCCGCGGGAACAAGGTGACCTACAATTACATTTTCTTTCAACCCCTTTAATTCATCTACTTTTCCTGCAGTAGCGGCGTCAGTTAAAATCCTAGTTGTCTCCTGAAAACTAGCCGCGGAAATAAAACTCTTTGTACTTAACGATGCTTTTGTTATACCTAACAACAAAGGTGAAGCTGTTGCCGGATTGCCGCCTTTCTTTATAATACGTTCATTTTCTCTGCGAAAAGTCCACTTATCTACCGCCTCTCCCGGTAGAAATGTTGTCTCCCCTGAACTGACAATTTTTACTTTCTTTAACATTTCTCTAATGATAACTTCTATATGCTTATCATTTATACGAACTCCCTGAAGACGATATATTTCCTGGATCTCATTAACTAAATACTCCTGCAAAACTTTATCGCCGGAAACCCGTAAGATATCTTGTAAAACAATAGGTCCCTCCGTAAGCTGCTGACCTGCCACAACTTCATCTCCACGATAAACTATAGGATGACTGCTTGAAGGTATCGC
Organism: Candidatus Omnitrophota bacterium; assembly: GCA_018818105.1. Taxonomy (GTDB): domain Bacteria; phylum Omnitrophota; class Gorgyraeia; order Duberdicusellales; family 4484-171; genus JAHISK01. The sequence continues at coordinate 3,956 of JAHISK010000136.1, forward strand.
ATAATCCCTCACCATACCTGTAGAACTACGTACAAGGATCTTTCTTTCTCCTGTTTCTTCTTTAAATTCAACAAAACCTTCAATTTCACTTATTATCGCGGGATTTTTAGGACGCCTGGCTTCAAAGAGTTCCGCGACTCTCGGTAAACCTCCTGTAATATCTCTTGTTTTTGCTACTAATCTGGGTGTTTTCGCGACAATATCTCCAGCTTCAACAACGTCACCTTCGACTACCATGATATGAGCCCCTATAGGTAACGGATAGATACCTAAAACTTCGTCTGTCTCCTCTGCTAAGATTACAATTTGAGGATGATACTCTCCTTTAAATTCTACAACTACACGCTCTTTCCTACCCGTAGCCAGATTCATTTCTTCCTGCATAGTAAACTTATCAATTATATCCTCATATTTTACTTTCCCCTTAACTTCCGTAAGAATTGGTGATGAATAAGGATCCCATCTCACGAATATCTTATCTTTCTCAACGCATCCCTCATTCGGAATAAGAATAAAAGAACCTTGAGGAACAGGATTCCTTTGTAATTCTATACCTTTTTCATCATTAATGCTTACCATTCCATTTCTATTAAGAACAATAAACTGATTCCCTTTATCTGCAACTTTAATATTATGGTAATTAACAACACCTTCATCTCTTGACTTAATAAACGCGCGTTCGGCAACTCTAGAAGCAGTTCCTCCAATATGAAACGTTCTCATAGTAAGCTGAGTTCCCGGTTCACCTATAGATTGCGCGGCAATAACACCTACAGCCTCTCCAATCTCGACCAACTTACCGCTTGCTAAATTTCGCCCATAACATTTCACACAAACGCCTCTTTCTGATTCACAAGTCAAAACGCTTCTTATTCTGATTTTCTCTAACCCTAATCTTTCTATTTTATCCGATTTTTCTTCAGTAATTTCTTCTCCCAACTGAACAATCACTTCGTCACTTACGATATCAACTATGTTATCTAAAGCAACTCTCCCGACAATTCTTTCTTTTAAAGAAACTACTACTTCATCACCTTCTACAATCTCAGAAACAGTTATTCCGTTAACCGTACTACAATCTTCATTATCAATAATCACTTCCTGCGAGACATCAACTAATCTTCTAGTTAAATACCCCGCGTCAGCTGTTTTTAAAGCTGTATCAGCTAACCCTTTTCTTGCTCCATGAGTAGAAATAAAGTATTCAAGAACCGTCAACCCCTCAATAAAACTCGAAGTAATCGGTGTTTCAATAATTTCGCCCGAAGGTTTGGCCATCAATCCTCTCATACCAGATAACTGACGAACCTGTAACTTTGACCCTCTTGCCCCTGAATCAGCCATCATAAAAATAGGATTAAATGACTCCATATTTTTAAACACATAATCAGCTACTTTATCTGTAGTTCTTGTCCATACGTCAATAATTTTATTATGCCGCTCACGTTCAGTAATAACCCCTTTACGATACTGATCGCCTACTTTATTTAACTCATTGTTTGCTTCATCAATACAAGCTTTCTTCTGATGGGGAGTATTTAAATCAGCGTAAGAAATACTTATTCCTCCTAAAGTAGCATATTCAAATCCTAAACTCTTTATCCCATCCAACAATTTTATAGTTTCATCATGACCAAAATATTTATAACACTCACTAATAATATCCGCGACATTCCGTTTCCCTAACATTTGATTAACAAATCTAAATCCTTTAGGTAAAATCTGGTTAAAAATCACTCTACCGACTGTAGTCGCGATTATCTTCTTTTCTGAATTTTCTTCTAACCTTAACCTTATCTTACAATGCAAAGCAACTTCTTCATCTTGATAAGCTGTAATTACTTCATCGGGAGAAGAAAACAAAATGTTCTCTCCCTTTTCTCCTTTATTCTCTAAAGTTAAATATCTACATCCGATAATCATATCCTGACTAGGAGTAATAATCGGTCTGCCATCCGCGGGAGAAAAAATATTATTCACAGAAAGCATCAATATTTTAACCTCTGCCTGCGCCTCCAAAGATAAAGGAACATGCACTGCCATTTGATCTCCGTCAAAGTCAGCATTAAAGGGAGCGCATACCAAGGGATGAAGCTTTATAGCTTTACCTTCTACTAAAATAGGATAAAAAGCCTGGATACTTAACCGATGTAACGTCGGAGCACGGTTCAGCATCACCGGATGACCTTTAATAATCTCTTCTAAAATATCCCATACCTCAACTCTAGCACGCTCAACCATACGTCGTGCGCCTTTCATAGTATGAACGAATCCTTTCTCTTTCAATTTTTTTATAATAAACGGCTCAAATAACTCTAACGCCATCTGTTTAGGAAGACCACATTGATAAAGTTTTAATTCCGGACCAACAACAATAACGCTTCTTCCAGAATAATCTACTCTCTTACCTAAAAGGTTCTGCCTGAAACGCCCTTGTTTCCCCTTAAGCATATCAGAAAGACTCTTCAACGGTCTATTTTGCGGCCCCATAACAGGTCTACCGTGCCTACCGTTCTCAATAAGCGCGTCAACCGCTTCTTGAAGCATCCGTTTTTCATTTCTAATAATAATATCCGGCGCGCCTAAAGAAATTAACTTATTCAACCGATTATTTCTATTTATAACTCGACGATATAAATCATTAAGGTCTGAAGAAGCAAACCTTCCTCCATCTAAAGGAACTAATGGCCTTAAATCAGGCGGTATTACCGGCAAAACTTCTAAAACCATACTCTCAGGATCATTAGGTGACCGGCGAATATCTTCAATTATCTTAAGCCTTTTTAACAATCGTTTATTCGTTGCCCCTTTACCATCAGAAACATCTTTTCGTATAGATTTACTTAGTTTATCTAAATCCAGATCCCTTAAAAGCGCCTGAACTGCTTCGCCTCCAATCTTTATAGTAATATTAGGTCCATATTCTTTTATTGCTTTTCGATATTCTTCCTCATTAAGAAGTTTCTTTTTCTTATAAGGAGAATTGCCGGGATCAATAACAACATATTCTTCATAATAAATAACGCGCTCCAGCTCTTTCATCGTAAGATCAAGTAACGCGCCAATCCTCGAAGATATAATCTTATAAAACCAAATATGAGTTACCGGCGCGGCTAATTCAATGTGCCCCATTCTTTGCCGACGAACAGAAGAATGAAGTACTTCTACACCGCAACGATCGCACTTAGTACCCTTAAACTTTTTACCTTTTAATTTACCGCAATGACATTCCCAATCTTTAGCTGGTCCAAAAATTTTCTCACAAAAAAGACCGTCTTTTTCAGGTTTCAGAGTACGATAATTTAACGTTTCCGCCTTCTTAACTTCCCCAGAAGACCATTTCCTAATAGCTTCTGATGACGCTAACTGAATACTTATCCGATCAAAGAAACTTGCTTCTTCAATCATTTACCCTCCTTAAATAAGTCCATAGTCCCTGCATTGCCAACAGGCAGACACAACCTATAGACTATAGGATATTATTATCCTTTAATCTCTTTTTTCTATCTTAAATAACGTATGTATACTCATTTTTTTATTTTGCTACTTTTTCTGCTCTTAAATCCAAACAAAGACCTTGCAACTCTTTAACCAAAACATTGAAGGATTCCGGAACAGACGGCCGAAACTTTTGTTCACCTCTTACGATCGCTTCATATATACGAGTACGTCCTTCTACATCATCACTTTTTACTGTCAATATTTCCTGTAACGTAAATGCCGCGCCATATGCTTCCAATGCCCAAACTTCCATTTCTCCAAACCGCTGACCGCCAAATTGCGCTTTTCCACCTAATGGTTGCTGTGTAATTAACGAATACGGTCCAATTGCCCGAGCATGAATCTTATCATCAACCATATGGATAAGTTTCATTATATACATATATCCTAAACCTACTTTCTGATCAAACCTCTTACCAGTATATCCATCATAAAGATGAACTTTACCATCTTCAGGAATACCGGCGTCTTTTAACATTCCCTTCATTTGCTCTACACTGGCACCGTCAAATACCGGCGAAATTGCCTGTACCCCTAATTTATGTGCTGCCCATCCTAAATGCATCTCTAATAACTGTCCTACGTTCATTCTTGATGGAACACCTAAGGGATTCAATAAAATATCCACCGTCGTACCATCTTCTAAATATGGCATATCTTCTTCCGGTAGAATCTTTGAAATTACTCCTTTATTACCATGCCGCCCAGAAAGCTTATCCCCGGCTGAAATCTTACGTTTCATAGCGACAAAAACAACAATTCGCTTTAAAACTCCTGTAGGTAATTCGTCACCTTTCTTAATTTTAGCAATTTCTAATTCCTTCTCCATAACTAAAGATGCTAACCTCTCATCATAAATATGAACAAAAGCTTTTACTTCTTCATTTCCTTCATAATCATCCGCAGTAATTTTTTTCTCATCTTTACCTAAATGAACACTTAGCCGTTTACCCTTTTCCCGTTCCAATAACTCCTGTTCCTCAGCATAATACGTCTCTATCTCTTTCAAACGTTTTACCTCTTCTATTTTTTCTTTCTTTGATTTACGTCCTCTATCTTTTCGTTGAAACACTTCAACATTTAGAACTACTCCATTAACGCCTGGCGGAACTTTTAACGATGTATCTTTTACATCCGCGGCTTTTTCTCCAAAAATCGCGCGTAACAACCTTTCCTCTGGAGAAAGTTCTTTCTCTGTCTTAGGCGTAACTCTTCCCACTAAAATATCATCAGGAATAACTTCTGCGCCTATTCTAATAACACCTGTATCATCAAGATCACTTAATGCTTCTTCACTTACATTAGGAATATCTCTAGTAATATCTTCATTCCCTAATCTTGTTTCTCTCGCTTCACATTCAAACTTTTCAATATGAATAGAAGTAAGAACATCATCTTTTACTAACCGTTCATTAATAACTATCGCGTCTTCAAAGTTTTATCCTCTCCACGGCATAAACGCCACGAATAAATTTCTACCTAACGCTAACTCTTTATTTTTAGTTGCCATTCCGTCAGCAATAACCTCTCCTTTTTTTACATCTTGCCCACAAACAACTACCGGTCGTTGATTTATAGTAGTGTCAGCATTAGAACGTTCAAATTTTTTTAATTTATAGATAAAATTTCCTACCTTAATATGTGAAGCATCAACTTCTTCTACCTTCCCAGCTTCTTTATTCAAAATCACAACACCACTGTCTTTAACTAATTTTTCTTCCATCCCTGTACCAACAACTGGTTCCTCGGGAAACAATAACGGCACAGCCTGCCGTTGCATGTTAGACCCCATCAAAGCTCTGTTAGCGTCATCATGTTCTAGAAAAGGGATTAAAGATGCCGACACAGAAATAATCTGTTGCGGTGAAATATCCATATACTCTATATCTTTAGTGTCCACCTTAGGAAACTTACCTTTATATCGAGCGTAAATATAATCAGCCGTTATCTTTCCTGACACATCGATCTCAGCTGTTACTTGAGAAATCATCTTATCCTCTTCTTCATCACTGGTTAAATAGTCAACTTTATCTAACGCCACGCCTTTCTCTACTTTTCTATACGGCGTAGTAAGAAACCCTAACGAATTAACTCTAACACATGTTGTTAAAGAAGAAAGAAGCCCAATATTAGCTCCTTCCGGCGTTTCAATAGGGCAAATTCGCCCATAATGAGTGGGATGAACATCTCTGACTTCAAATCCAGCACGTTCTCTGGATAACCCGCCTGGTCCCATTGCTGATAACCTTCTTTTATGAGTCATCTCAGCTAAAGGATTAGTTTGATCCATAAATTGAGAAAGAGGCGACCTCCCAAAAAAATCCTGTATTTGAGCAGAAAAAGCACGAGAATTTATTAAATGCTGGATAGAAAAATCTTCTGTAGAAATTAAAGAGTACCTCTCTAAAAAAGTACGTTCTACACGCAGAAGACCAACCCTTACTTGATGCTGCAATAGTTCACCAATAAGTTTTACTCTTCGATTAGAAAGATGATCAATATCATCAATGTTTCTTTCTCCCATTTTTACTTTCAAAAGATTCTTTATAATTTCAATAATTGTTGGTAACTCAATCACTCTTTTATTTAAGGAAACATCCATTCCTAACTTTTTATTAAGAAGGTATCTGCCTACTTTACCTAAATCATACCGCCGCGCATCAAAAAACATCCTATTAAAAACTTCTTTAGCTGCTTCCAAAGTGATTGGTTCTGTCGGACGCATCTTTTTATAAAAATCAAGAAATGCTTCATCAGTATTTGTCGAAGTATCTTTTTTAACAGAATTTACTATTTCAGGATATGGTTTATCAAAAAACTCTTTATAAATATCCTCATTAGTAGATAATCCTATCATTCGAAGAATTTGAGTGACAGGAAAAGTTTTTTTTCTATCAATGATAGCTGTAATTGTATCATTAATATCTGTTCTGAATTCAAGCCAATATCCTCGATAAGGAATTATCCGAGCAAAATAAAGACGTTTACCTACAGGATGCATTTCTTCCTCAAAAAACACTCCCGGCGAACGCTGAAGCTGATTAATTACAGCTCTTTCATCCCCATTTATAATAAAGGAAGCTGTTTCTGTCATTAACGGGATATCACCTAAATATATTTCTTGTTCTTTTACATCTTTATCCAGACCGGCCAATCTTAAACGTACTCTTAAAGAACCGGCATAACTTTGTGACCTTCTTTTGCATTCTTCCACACTATATCTCGGTCGACTTAAACTATATGAAGAGAACTCTAAACTATACTGTTTATCGGGACTTTCTATGGGGAAAATTTCTTCAAAAATTTCCTGCAATCCGATTTTTTTTCTCTTCTCGGGAAATACAGACATCTGAAGAAAATCACTATAGGCTTTAATCTGATGCTCTAGAAGATGAGGCAGCGCAAAATTCTCCTTAATTTTTGCGAAGGATATTTTCTTTGCTTTTTTCAAAATTACTCCTCTTTTTTAACGCGAATATACGCTAATTATATTCGCGAGAATTAGCGTTACTTTAATTCTACAGTAGCACCAGCTGTTTCTAACTTCTTTTTAATTTCTTCGGCTTCTTCTTTAGTAATATTTTCTTTAACTGCCTTAGGCGCGGAATCAACTAAATCTTTAGCTTCTTTCAAACCAAGTTCTGTAATTGTTCTTATTTCTTTAATTACCGCTATTTTAGTGGCTCCACATGCTGTCAAAATTACTGAAAAAGCAGTTTGCTCTTCAACTTCTTCTCCTCCGGAAGCACCACCAGCAACAGCAACACCTGCCATAGGAGCACTAGCTGAAACACCAAACTTTTCCTCACATGCCTTAACTAACTCTGAAAGTTCTAATACTGTTAATTCTTCCACCATTTTTAAAATATCTTCCACTTTAGACATTACTACCTCCTTAATTTTTTGCGAAGCAAAAATATAGAGCAATCGAGATTTGAAATTCGAGATTTGACTATAGAAAACTCTCGGTTACGATCTATTTTCGATTTTCTATTTTCAAATTTACAAAATTTTGCAAATTCTATTTGCTCTTCTGTTTCTTTATCTCCTCTACTACCCAAACAAACTTTAATATTGTCTGATTCAAGACAGTTAAAAATCCTGACAATGGCGACGACATACCTCTTACTGCCATCCCCAGAAGAATCTCTTTTGACGGTAACTTGGCTAACGCTGTGACTCCGTTAGAATCAACTCGCTGTCCTCCTAAAAAACCACCTTTTATTTCCAAGGTTTCTTGTTCCTTAGAAAAGTTAACTATAACCTTACAAGCCTCAACGACATCTTTACCATAAACAAAAACCACACCTGTTTCACCATCTAAAAAGCTATCTACTTGTTCCCATCCTAAATCACCAAACGCCATCTTCAATAGAGAATTCTTAACAACCAGGACTTTAGACTCCACCTTATGGAGAGTATTACGTAAACAGTTATATGGAAAAGCTTTAACCTTATTAAATCTAACAAAAAAACATCCGTTAGTATCTTGAGCTTTATTTTTTATCTCATCAATTATATTTTCTCTTACTACTAACCCTATTCGTTTCATATTACCACCCTTACCGAAGGACTCATTGTTATAGATAAGTAAAAAGACATAATGAAATCACCCTTTACTGCCGCAGGTTTTGCCGCAACAAGGGCATCCATAAAGGCTTTAACATTCTCTACCAAAGCTTCTTTCGAAAAAGAAACTTTTCCTAATCCTACATTTATACACCCTAATTTATCCATACGAAAATCTATCTTTCCCCGTTTTGCCTCGCCAATCGCGAAAGCTACATTAGGAGTAACCGTCCCTGTTTTAGGTGAAGGCATAAGACCCCTAGGTCCTAATACTTTTCCCAATCGACTTACAAGCCTCATCATAGAAGGAGTTGAGATACAACAATCAAATTCAATCCATCCTTCTTTTGTTATTTTATTTATTAAATCCTCACTTCCTATATAATCAGCACCGGCCTCTTTTGCTTCCGCTTCTTTTTCCGGCTCACAAAAAGCTAAAACTCTAACTTTTTTGCCTGTACCATGAGGAAGAACAACAGCCCCTCTAACCATTTGATCTGACTGTTTTGAATCCACATTTAACTTACAACTGACATTCAACGTCGCGTCGAATTTAGGCGCGGGAAGACTTTTTAAAACTTCTATTGCCTCCTCGACAGAATAGATCTTATCATTTTGAACCAATTTCACTGCCTCTGAATATCTTTTACCTCTTATCGCCATTTTACTCCACCTTTATCCCGCAACTACGCGCGGTACCTTCTATAATTCTAGCTGCCATTGCTTCATTAGTTGTATTTAAATCTTCCATTTTTTCTTTCGCGATTTCGGCCACTTGTTTTTTCGTTACTGTCGCAACAATTTCTTTTCCTGCCTGCTTACTAGCTTTAGCTAGATTCGCTGCGCGCTTTAGAAGAACCGAAGAAGGTGGGCTCTTTAAAATAAAATCAAAAGTTTTGTCTTCGTAAACATTTATTATAACCGGCAATATTATTCCTTCTTTTGCCTTAGTCGCTTCATTAAACGATTTACAAAACTGCATAATATTTACACCATGCTGACCTAAAGCAGGACCTACCGGTGGCGCAGGATTCGCGCTTCCCGCGGGAATTTGCAGTTTTATCTGACACTTTGGTTTTTTAATTCTTTTCTTTGCCATACTAACTCCAATTGTAATGGCGATTCACGAATCGCCCGATAACAAATATAAATCATCTATTGATAAGATTTCAAAATATAAGCACAAAACAAAACAAAACGGATTGGTAATTCTATACGGGCAATTCATAAATTGCCCCTACAATATCCGATTTCTTTCTTTAAATTTTTTCTACTTGCCAGAACTCTAACTCGACAGGAGTTGTCCTTCCAAAAATAGAAACATTTACCTTTAACTTCCCTTTATCAAGATATACTTCCGCGACCACTCCAGTAAAATTAATGAATGGCCCTTCTACTACTCTTACATTTTCATCTTTTTCAAAACTAACCTTAGGCGCAGGCTTTTCTTTACTATCCTCTGCCTTCTTCAAAATTCTATCTACTTCATCCTGCGGTATCGGCGACGGTTTTCTTCTTGGTCCAATAAAAGTAGTAATACCCGGAGTCTTTTTTACAAACAGCCAAGACTCTTCAGTCATTTCCATACACACAAGAATATATCCTGGAAAAAACTTTCTTTCTAAAACCTTTTTCTTCCCTAATTTTACTTCCGTTATCTGTTCCTTAGGAATAACTACACTTTCGATCAAATGATCTAAATTATATGCCTTTACTCTTGATTCTAAGTTAGCTTTGGCGTTCTCTTCCGCACCACTTAACGTATGCAATATATACCACTGTTTCATTTCTACTATATTAGTTTAAAAGGACTTGGACTAATTTCGATAACCCCATATCAATAAAAAAGATATATGTTGTAAGCGTTGCGGCAACAACAACAACTATAACGGCTGCGCTAAATAATTCCTGCCTAGTTGACCAATTAACTTTTTTTAATTCTTCTTTTACTTCTTTTAAAAATTTAGGAAATTGCTTTAACCTTCCAATCATATTTAACTACACCCGTATTTTCAATCAGGCGAGACAGGAGTTGAACCTGTAACCCCCGGTTTTGGAGACCGGTGCTCTAGCCAATTGAGCTACTCGCCTACCAATTTTTAGCGTATAGCGGGTAGCGTCTAGCGGATAGTGAAATATCTATTACTCTATACGCTCTACGCTATGCGCTATTATTTAGCTTTTCGGTCTCTCTGTTTTTTTATTTTTCAATTCAGCCTACGCCTTTGCCTCTCGATGCTCTACATATTTACGGCAAAAACGACAAAATTTACTTATAGAAAACTTTTCAGGCTGTTTTCTTTTATTCTTAGAAGTGTAATAATTCTTCCTCTTACACCCACTACATTTTAACGCAATTAGTTCTCTCATAATAAGTTAAAAAAAACGAAATAGACAAGGCTAAACAACCCCTGCAACTTTCTGTGGTTTCTCTTATGCCCCTTAACTATTCAATTAGCCCACGACCGGAGTTGAACCGGTGACCACTTCGTTACCAACGAAGTGCTCTACCGTCTGAGCTACGTGGGCACCGATATCATTTAAACGCTAAACACAGATTTAAAAATCATACTATAAATGCTATTTTTGTCAAGAAAAAAAATAATGTCGAACGCGAAACATCCGGCTAATCAAAATTTTCAGGACATTCTAAAAGAAAATGAGCATCGATTATATCATTGGGTTGGAGATCGACGGGTTCCTGCTGAAAACAATCGGGCTGAGCGAGAGTTACGTCCAACGGTTATTGCCC
>JAHISK010000137.1 GCA_018818105.1 Candidatus Omnitrophota bacterium
CTAAAGATTTTGTTTTTAAAGAAGATATTAGATATTATAAATGTTTTTTTTTCTTCTAAGGGTATTTTATTTGGATACGCAAGATGTCCGACTTTTTCTGATCAGTGGTTTTTTTCGGCTTATAGAAAGGCAAAAAATATAATCAAAGAAAAAAAAATTGATGTTATTATAACTAGTTTTCCGCCTCCGGTAGTTAACGTTTTAGGATATCGGTTAAAGAAGAAATTCAAAAATATTTTATGGATTCAGGATTTTAGGGATCCATGGGTAAGAAATACTATGCATAAGGGAATATGGCCGTTTAATTTTTTAGAAAAGTATTTAGAAAGAAAATCTTGTAAGAACGCGGATATCATTACGGTAGTTAGTGATATATGGGCTGATTGGTTTAAAGTCGATTATTCATCAAAATTGAAAAACATTTTTGTTATAAAAAACGGGTATGATAAAGAAAGTGTTGACAATATAGTTTCATGTTCTAATCATGATGAATTTATTAAGGTAAATGAAAAGAAGAATTTGCTGCATATCGGATCTCTTTATAAGATTAATGATAATATAGAATTGATTTTTAGGGCTATTGAAGAGGGCCGTTTTCAGTTTGAGGAGTATTTACGGATTGTTTTTTATGGCGCGTATGAAACGTTTGCCTTTTTGAATGGGTATATGGAGCGGTATCCAAAAGCTAAAAGAATAGTGCAGTATAAGGGTTTTTTATCCGCCGAAGAAGTATTGAGGAAGGAAAGTCAAGCTGACGCGTTTCTTCTTATGAAAAACAATAAGAATGATGGTGTTATTCCCATGAAAGTATTTGAATACATGGCGTTCAAAAAACCTATCATAGGCGTTTGTTTGACCCAATCTTCCTACTTAGGTGATATTTTGAAAAAAACAGGACTAGGTGTTTTTTGCGGTGGGGATATTTCTAGGATTGAGGAGGCTTTAATTCTAGTAAGTACGGGAGAGGTAAAAATCAGCCCTAATAATGATTTTATTGAAGGATTTTCTAGAGAAGCTCAGGTTAAAAATTTAAATTATATCATTGAGAGTCGTTTGAATTGGGGTGGATTTTTGAGTAGTAGCAAATAAATGGAATTAAAAAAGAAGATAATTAGGGGGTTGAAGTGGTCTGGTATTTCTCAGGTAGGTAAACAGGTAAGTCAGTTTATTGTCACGGTGGTTTTGGCACGTCTTTTATCGCCAGGTGATTTTGGTTTAGTCGCGGTGGCAATGGTTTTTATCAACTTTGCTCTTATTTTTGGAGAATTAGGCTTAAGTAGCGCGTTAGTCCAGAAGCAAAATACCTTTGATACGCATTTTTCAAGTGCCTTCTGGTTGAATATTATATGCAGCATAGTTTTAACTTTAGTTTTTATTGGATTAGCACCTTTGATAGCGGCTTTTTATCATAATTCCGCTTTAAAGCCTGTATTAATGGTGATGTCATTAAATTTTGTTTTAGTTTCGTTTACTGCAATACAGCAGACAATTTTACAAAAAGAGATGGATTTTAAGGCATTGGCCATAAGAGATATTGTGGCTGTTATTGTTTCCGGAGTTGTGGGGATAGTACTTGCTTATCGAGGGTATGGCGTATGGAGTTTAGTGTATCAACTTTTAATGTTTACGTTTGTCGATGGCATTTTATTGTGGTTTTTTTCAAAATGGCGGCCAAAGTTCATATTTTCTATAGAAGCCATAAAAGATATTTTCCATTTTAGCGCTAATGTGACAGGTTTTAATATTATCAACTATTTTGCCAGAAATGTTGCTCAACTTCTGATTGGGAAATTTCTTGGTTTTAATGCGTTGGGGTATTACGCTTTAGCTTATAAAATAGTGCTTTATCCCTTACAAAATATTTCTGGGGTTATTAATAAGGTGATGTTTCCAGTATTTTCAAGAATTCAAAATGATCTAAAAGAAGTACGCAACGCATATTTGAAAATGGTAAAAGCTATTTCTCTGGTGGCGTTTCCTTTGATGGTGTCCTTGTTTGTTTTTGCGCCTGAATTTGTGCATGTGTTTATTGGGAAAAAATGGGAAATGATAGTTTTTTTAATAAGGATATTTTGTGTTTGTGGTATTGTACAGGCGGTGAGCATAACTGTGGGTAATATTCGTCTTTCTCAGGGTCAATCAAGGATGCAGTTTAAAATTGGGAGCATACATTTTATTTGTATGATTATTGCAATATGGATTGGTTTGTTTTGGGGGATTTATGGGGTGGCTTTTTCCTATACTATTTTTTATCTGTTCTGGTTTTTTTATACAATAGGTAATATTTTGTTTTTGATTAAATTGAAAGCATCGATTTTTTACGGTAATTTAACGGTACCGGCTATATTAAATAGCATTTTTTTAATGGTACTTACGATATTAAAATATCTCTTGATTGATATGGCGGATATTAGTAGATTGTGTTTATTGTGCGGGCTTGGAATGTTATGTTATTTTATTTTTTTATGGGGCGCTAGGATAATTTCGGTTAAAGATAGAAAAATTATATTTTCATTATGAATCGCTTAGCAGGAAATAAAGAGAGTGTGATAAAAACAAAAAAAGCAGATTTATGCGTTTCTTGTGGCATTTGTTCCGCTGTGTGTCCGCAAGGCGCAGTTAAGTTGGTATATAAGCTTGGTCAATTTTTGCCCGAGGTAGATGCGCGGGGATGTATAAAATGTGGACTTTGTTTAGATTTATGTCCAGGGTATGATATCTATCCGCTAGACTTAAGGGATAAAGATTTTATTAGTTTCATAAAAGATAACGCGTTGATGAGTTACACCGCTTATGCTAAAAATTTTAAAAATAGGATGAACTCCGCAAGCGGAGGAGTGATTACAAGTTTAATTGTTGATCTTATAAAAACGGCTAAATTTGATTGTGCTTTTATTCTAGATTTTAATATGTTTTGTGAGCAGGAAGTTAAGCTTGAAGCTACCAATGACCTTTCGAAGATTAGAATGTCCGCGAAATCTAAATATATTCCCGCCTCAGTTGAGAATGTTATAAAAATATTAAAAGAGAAGAATCAAAAAAAATATATTATTGTAGGCGTACCTTGTCAGATTTTTGGCATAAAAAAATTTATTAGAAAGTTTAGATTGAAAGAAGATAATTTATTATTTCTAGGATTGTTTTGTAGCCATACAAATAATTTCAATATTATTAAATATTTTGAACAGACATATAAACACGATGGAGAAAAACTTGTTAAGTTTGATTTTCGGAACAAAGAAAAAAATGGATGGCCGGGTGATACAAAGATGATTTTTAATTCCAGTAGAGAATTAGTTGTTGACCGAGAAGTGAGAATGGAATTGAAAAAAATCTTTCAATTGAATAGATGCTTGTTCTGTGTAGATAAATTAAATCGTCTAGCGGATATTTCTGTTGGTGATTGTTATATAAATAGACAACGGAGCTCATTTGGTAAATCAAGCGTTATTGCAATGTCTGAAAAAGGAGCAAATATATTTAAGAACCACTCTTCTATATTCGTTTGCGAAGAGGAACCACTTGAAATCATAATGTTGTCTCAAGCTATTCAGGAAAAGGAAGAAAATTTTGAAAATGTTTTGTTTTATACGAAAAAATATAACTATTCATTTTATTCTTCTGCTTCTGATATTAATGATGAGAAAGTATGTAAGCGGCTGAATAGTCAGCAAAGGATTATGTGCTTAGGGAAGAAATACATGAAATTAAATATTGATTTACGTGTATTTTTACAAAACTTTAAAAGGAAAACGATTCATGGTATTAAAATATTCTTTAGCGCGGTATGTAAAGTTATCTTTGTGTTAGTGTTTTTTGCGTATAGTTTTATTCGTCAAACAAGAAAGAAAGATATTTCTCATCAAAATAAAGGCAATAATATTATTATTGTTGGGGGAGGGATGTTTAACCAAGGCGCACAGGCGATGACTTTTACGGTAGTAAATCAGTGTCTAAAACATTTTCCAGACAAAAATATTTTTCTTTTTTCAATGCGGGATTACTATAGGGCAGCAGAAGAAAAAAATAATTATAATTTTAAGATTTTACCATGGGATTTTGATGTAAAAGCATGTTTTCTAAAACTGATACCCATGTTCGTTTATGATGTTATCAAAAAACAATATGTAAATCCATGCATAAATAACGCCAGAAAAGTTATTCAGGATGGATATTGTTTTATTGATATAAGTGGGTATGCTCTATCTTCGCAATTTGGGATTTTTACGGCATTGGATTATTTTTTTAATATAAGCGTTGCTAAAGAATATTCTATCCCATATTATATTTTACCTCAATCGATAGGACCATTTAAATATAAGGGGATTTTCGGAATATTGATGAGAATGTTTTTGAAGAAATATCTGGCATATCCGAAAAAGATTTATGTCCGGGAGCAGGAAGGATTGGATTGTGTTCTTGATTATTCAAGATCCAATGTTGAAAAGAGTTACGATATTGTTTTATTAAATGCGGGGTATAATCCGGAAAATATTTATAAGAGATACCATGTAAGAAAGATTGATATTGAGCCTTGTTCTGTGGGTATTATTCCTAATCAAAAAGTTGTAGAGAGATCAAAGGATGTAGATATTTTTGGAATATATCAAAAAATTATCACCAGAGTTTTAGATCACGGTTGTGTAGTCTATTTGTTAAAGTATTCTTTCGAAGATGCTTATATTTGTGAGAAGATTAAGAGTTTTTTCGCTGAAAATAATCAGGTGAAAATTATAGGCGACGATTTAAACTCGGTTGAATCCGAATATATTATTAAGCAGTTTAGCTGTGTTATCGCTTCTCGTTATCATTCTATAGTTCACGCCTATAGCAATGGTGTTCCGGCTTTTGTTATGGGTTGGGCGACAAAATATCATGAATTAATGAAAGAGTTTGGCCAGACAGAATATTGTTTTGATTTCCGAGATAATATTAATATCTATGAATTGCTCAATAAATTTGATGATTTTTTAAGCAAAGGTGATTATCATAAACAAACTATTCTAGATAAACTTTTTTCGATTAAAAAAGAAAATAATATTTTTGATTTATCATTTTTGAGATAAACGAATATATGAAAATAAATGGAAAAACAAACTAATAAAATTCGCAATAGCTATAAACAAATGGGCAAGGCTATTGCTGACTATGGTATGCTTGCCGATGGAGATAAGGTTCTTATTGGTGTATCTGGAGGGGTGGATAGTTTAGTGTTGTTAAAGCTTTTTCAAATGCGGCAGGCGCGAATCCCTATTAAGTTTGATATGATAGCGTGTTTTATTGACACAAACTTTATAAAGATAAAGAAAAGGGAGTTAGCTGGTTATGTTAAGTCTTGTAATGTGGAGTAGGTTGTAATAGGTGTTTTTTGTCTTCGCAAGTCAAGTAAATTTTAATTGACATTTTAAAATTACCTGGTATTATTTTGGGTATGAAGTATATACATCGTCAAATAGAAGGAAAATTAAAGAAATATGTAGAGCAGTTTCCTGTGATCGTATTGACTGGTGCTCGGCAGGCGGGTAAGTCTACTCTTTTAAAGCAATTATTTAAAGGTGAAAATTGGGAATATGTTAATTTTGATC
This sequence comes from Candidatus Omnitrophota bacterium, assembly GCA_018818105.1. Classification (GTDB taxonomy): domain Bacteria; phylum Omnitrophota; class Gorgyraeia; order Duberdicusellales; family 4484-171; genus JAHISK01. Next base: position 5,586 of record JAHISK010000137.1, read on the forward strand.
AACGAGGTATTTTAGAAAGGGTAAAAGCTGATCCTGATTTGTTTGTTAAGGATATATCATCAAATATTATTATTGATGAAGCTCAAAAAGTTCCGGAATTATTCCATTCAATAAAATGGCGTGTAGATGAAGGGTTGAAATATAAAATCATACTATCCGGTTCGGCTAATTTTCAATTATTAAATAAAGTAACGGAAACATTGGCAGGAAGAGCTGGGGTTTTAGATTTGTTCTCTTTTACGCTTAGTGAAAAACATAAAGGAAATAATATCTTAGAATTATTATTTTCTTCTAAGGATATTTTAAAAGTAGCGGATAAGATAAAAACGAGCAGATTTATTTATGATGAAGAGATATTTCAGCATATATTATGGGGAGGATATCCTAAGTTATGTGAGTATAAAGATATAGAATCGAGAATAAATTGGTTAGAAAATTATAGGACTACTTATATTGAAAGAGATTTGCGGGACTTAACACAAGTAGCCGATATTAGTGATTTTCAGAGATTTTACCAAATGCTTGCTTTTCAGGTAGGTAATATTCTAAATCTTTCAAATTTAGCAAATGACATAGGTGTTACTGTGCCTACTTGTAAAAAATATTCTCAGATACTTCAGGCATCTTATCAGTATTTTTTATTAAAACCATATCATTTAAATATTCGTAAAAGATTAATAAAATCTTCCAAAATATACAGCTGGGATATGGGATTATGCAATTATTTTTTAGGGAATACTTCTATTAAAGAATTAAAAGAAAGTGGGAAGCTAGGTAATATTTTTGAGAATTACGTGATATCTGAAATAGAAAAACAAAATAGTTTTTTAATTAGAAAAAGTAATATGTATTTTTGGCGAACGGCTAATGGCGCGGAGGTAGATTTGGTTATAGAAAGAGGAGAAGATATTATTCCTATTGAAATTAAATCTGGCGTGAAGATTTCTAATAATTCTATAAGAGGATTAAGTGATTTCATGAAATTAAAGATTTCCAAACGGATATTATTTGGAATTGTTTTTTATAGAGGTGATAAGATATATAGGCTTACCGATAATATTTTAGCGGTTCCGATAGGATATCTTTAAATTTCATAATAAAAAATTGCAAATTGAACCTTTTTATCAAAGGGCGTTAGATTTGAATTATAATTTTTATCTTTCATGACTTGGAGTCTAGGGTTGTTTAAAAAAAACAAAAGATATGAGAAAAAGTGGAGTAAAAGATAAATGTGATAAAATTCCTTTAAAAGGAAAAGTTAAGGATGTGTATAAACAAATGGGAAAAGCTATTGCTGACTATGGTATGCTTGCCGATGGAGATAAGGTTCTTATTGGTGTATCTGGAGGGGTGGATAGTTTAGTGTTGTTAAAGCTTTTTCAAATGCGCCAGGCGCGAATTCCTATTAAATTTGATATAATAGCTTGTTTCATTGACACAAACTTTATAAAGATAAAGAAAAGAGAGTTAGCCGGGTATGTTAAGTCTTGTAACATAGATTATGTGGTGAAAAAATTAGAAAACAATAGGGGACGGAGTTAACTAATTAACTATTGATATTTTCTTTTTACCAAATAAAATATATATATGCCAAGAGGGAAACGATTAAACGTTATCGGAGGAGTATATCATTTATTTACGAGAGGAATAGAACGTAAAGAA
>JAHISK010000016.1 GCA_018818105.1 Candidatus Omnitrophota bacterium
AAAATTAGCTCAGTTATGTTTAAGCATGCTCAAGTCTGGTGATGTCTATCGCCCTGAACGTGTTTTTATGCCGGCTTAATTATCAATGAACGCTCTTTGAAAATTCGTCTTTTTTTATCTTGACTCCTTATAGGATGTCTTTTTGGAAAAAAAAAGGGGGGGGGAAGGGAACTATTTTAGACAAAAGTCTTTGGAGGTAAAAAAATGTCATTCTTAACATGTGAAGCCAAAAGCAGGGTGGGAAAAGAAAATAAGTTAATCCGGTTAGGAAAAATAATTGATTGGGAAAAAACAGGAAAAAAACTGAAAGGAATCCACGCGCGGGAAATAAATGGAAAAGGAGGACAAAAACCATATGACAGCTTGAAAATGTTTAAAGCTGTATTATTAGGACAATGGCATAGCTTAAGTGATCCGGGATTAGAAGGCGAAGTTCCTGATGAAACGACCCTTTGCCGATTTAGAAATAAGTTAGTAGAGTTAAGAATATATGAACAATTATTAAAAGAAATAAACGGATAGTTAAGTGAGACAGGATTGAAAATAAAAGAATGCGAAGGCGCAGTAATAGACGCAACGATAATAGAATCAGCATCACGGCCAAAAACAGTAATAGAGGCGGTATCAGAAGATAGAAAAGAAGAAGAGCAAAAAGATAAAGAAATCGAAATAAGTTACGCCAAAGATACAGATGCCCGATGGCTGAAAAAGGGAAAGAAATGTTATTTTGGATATAAAGGATTTATAGCGACAGATACAAAAGATGGATATATAGAAAAAGTACACCTAACGCCGGCAAATAAAAGTGAAGTTAGACAGTTAGAGGAATCACTGCCGGATAAAAAAGCAAAAAGGATATATGTTGATAAAGGATATGCGTCAAAAGAAAACAGAGAAAAACTAAAATCATTAAAAATCCGAGAGGGAATAATGAGCAAAGCGTACAGAGGTAAAAGATTAAGTTATTGGGAAAAGATAAGGAATAAATTAATATCAAAAAAACGGTTTATAGTAGAACAGGCGTTTGGAACATTAAAGAGGCGATTTAATTTTACACGAGCATGGTATTTGACTAAGGAAAAAGTAGCAGCGCAATTTATATGTAAAGCGATATGCTACAATTTATTAAAAGCGATAAATAAAGTGGCATGGGTGTAAAAATTATCAGGATACGCGGTAAAAGATTAGAACAATGAGAGAGTTATGCTTAGCACATTCTCATTTTGGAGAAAAATCAACGTATTTCCACAGCAATATTTAGATTTTTACTGGTGTTAGATTGCATTTTTGGAGAATAGCACGTCGCGCAGAGGTCTTTTAATTTATCATTTTCAAAACCAATTGCAACCGCAGGTGGTCTATGCTACATGGTTTTGAAAGGCATTTTAGCTTTCATCCTTCAACAGCAGATAGGGATGTTTTTATGTATTCCATGGTATTTTTTAAAAATTATCTATCGGATAGATCGATTCCCGTTACTCTTTCTATTCCTACTTGACTTTGATATTGATAGGTGACTCCGTTGTTTCCAGTTTGCCGAGGAATGTGGAGTTGCTGAACAGAAAGCCTGTTTTATTTTGCCGCGTTTTCTAGCAGGTAGGTAATTTCTTGGTTTAAAGAACGGTGATGTTTTTTAGAGAGTCTGATTAGACGATAGTGAAGTTTTGGATCTATCCTTAGCATAAGTCTGCCGGAAAACTCTTTATAAAGATCTATTTTTTGAGATGTTTCGTAAGGATAGAAATATTTACCGCAAGTGTCGCATTTCCAGATTTCAACTTCTGGTACAATAATTGTTTTGCCGTTGTGTTTTAAAGTGTAGTTAACCTTTTTAATGGTCAGATGTCCCTTGCAGGGGGTTTCTGATAAGCATTGAATTTTTTTTGTTTGTTTTTTCATAATTAATCACCTCGTTTCATGGAAAGTTATTACAAAATAATTTTTTTTAATTAATTTTACAACCTTTCCGCAGGAATAAATATGTGTTCCCGAATGCGAAGGTCCGACAACGGTATATTTGTATTGTGATTCTCTTTGTTCATCTTTTTCTTTTTTAATAATTTTTCCGCGTAATATTGAATTTATAAGGTCATTTGTATCAAATTTTCCTAGATCTAGTTGGTGTCTTGCTTTTTCTGAAAGAATAACCCGATGGCTTCTAACTAAATCTTTAAGTTGCGTAGGAACGGCTTTCATGTAATATCTCCTGTGACATCATAATGATACCATATTGATACTATATTTGTCAAGGGAATTTTTGGAAAAATTTGCCCCCTCCAATTTATCACTACTCAGGTGGTTCGGTTCTTAGTTGCTGTTAGTTGATGCGGCACCTTGAAAAAAATCTAAAAATATGTTATATAAAGATGAAACCTAATTTTATTGTCTGGGGAGGCGATGGAGTTAGGTTTTTCTATTTTCAGAGGGAATTTTTTATTAAACAGGAAATATAAAACCAGAGGGTTAAAAAATGTTAAAAAAAGTAGTAAACTTATCGCTTTTTTTGGGGGGAATAGTTTGCTTGGCTGTACCAATGACTGTTTGGTCGTATGGAAATGATTATAGGGTATCATTTGAGGGAGCAACTATGGATACTTGCACTGATCCAAATTTTTCTTCACCGTCACCTTTTCTTGACGGCATAGGGCATATATCTTCTTTATCAATGAATTTTCCTTTTGTCGGAGAAACCATTACAAAAAATACACCTCGAGAATATTATGGCGAACGCTGTAAAGAAGCGCTACCCAATAGTAAATTACAGTTAAGCATGTATCCTCTCGTAACGTTTATTGATAGACAACACGAAGAAGCATTAAGAATTCCTGATAAGTTATTAATCTCTGTAAACAATAATCCGGAAAAAATAAATAACCTTGAAGGATTTAAAATCACAGCTGATTCTCATAGCCGTTTAAAAACAATAATATTTCAAGCTGGCGATTATATCGGAATAACTATGATTCCCGAAATAGCGAGTAAGCTAAGGGATGATGTAGAAATAATTGTGCTTGCGGGAAATAATCGAGTTGCTCACTTTGTTTTGAATGGTCTTAAAAAACACAATCTGAAAAATCTGGAGCAACGGTTGCGTTTTATTGTTGGCGGTTCCCTTAGTTCGTGGGGTAGAGATCCTTATATCGTGCTAGTTAATCCTAAAAATAAAAAGTTCACTTTACTTCCTGCCAAAGGTGATGCTGGAACACGAAACGATCGAGGTGTCGCACAAGAAATTATGCGCAGAGATATTGACGGTATAGTAACCTATGAAAACAAGAATAGTCTTTTGAATAGAACCTTAGATCTTCAAGGAGGTGATGTAACCTCGGATCATGAGTATGTATATGTGGGAGAAGAGACTGTCCATTATTGCAGATTTAATATTGCGAGTATGGCAATGTATACAGAAAACGAAGCCATTGCCCAAATCGAAAAAGTTACAGGTAAAAAGGTTATTGTTTTACGTGGGGTGCAAGATATACATAACGATCGTTATCACATGCCGTTAGATAAAACAAATCTCGGTGAACACACTAGTTTATTAATAGATCCTTTAGAAGCCTTAGAAATACTTTCCAATTTAACTCCTGATGAAAGAAAACAAACCATAGAAAAAATCTTAGCTTCGATAGAAGGTACTCCTTTAGCGGAAAGTGAGGAATATAAACGAGATAGGATTGCAGAGTTTCTCCTTGTTACCAAAAACGATATTAAAGAAGCAAAAAAATCTCCGTTGGTTCAGGCGCTATCAGAATTAGAAAAATACTTGCAAAAACAGGGGATTAAAGTGATAAGAATTCCTGGTTTACCTAAAGATTTTGCCAATAACCCCTTTGGGATCTATCCTACAAATGTAATAATAGACGGTTCTTCTTTGGGAGATGTTAAGCCTTCAGTTATTGTTCCACACTATAACATATCAACTCTGGATAAAAAAATAGATCAAGTATTTGACAGTGTGGGGTTTAAGATTTTCCCAGTAACAGCAATTCTTGCTGGTGAAGGAGAAGGAGGTCTGAGATGTTTAGCCCAAACCGTTGCGATTCCCTTATGAGTGATTGACGTCAATTGTTATTTCCCCTCAACGACAATTAAAATTCCCGTTTCCTAAATAAAATAAAAAATACTTGATTTTGTCTCCCAAATGAGGTACACTTTAAGTGGGATCGTGGTGACAAAAAGGAGGATATAAAACATGGCTAAAACAGAAATGATACGGGCAAGAACGGAGCCTCAATTAAAACATGATGTGGAAAAAATTTTTGGGTGTTTAGGATTGTCCTGCAGCGAAGCTATTAACTTATTTTTTAAACAGGTGAAATTACATCATGGTTTGCCTTTTGAAGTAAAAATTCCGAATAGAACTACTTTGCGAGCAATAAAAAATGTTGAAAAACGCGCAGGGTTGACTAAAAGTAAAAGCGCAAAAAACATGTTTAAAAAGTTAGGAATTTAAAAAATGCTCAAACCTGTTTATACCAAACAGTTTAATAAAGACACCAAGCGTAGCAAGAAACGAGGAAAAGATTTAGAGAAATTAAAAATCGCAATATGTCTTTTGGCGGAGGAGAAGAAACTTCCTGTAAAAAATAAAAGCCATAAACTTATAGGAAATTTTCAGGGATGCAGAGAATGTCATATAGAGCCAGATTGGTTATTGATTTATAAAGTAGAAAGTGGGGCGATATTTTTTGTGAGAACCGGTACTCATTCTGATTTATTCGAATAGTTTAGAAATTAAACCGAATTGGAATATTGCCTTTAAAACAATCGCTAAATAACGATATCAAAAGAGCGGGATGAATTAATTTTATTAAACTCTAAATAGGACGCTTCTATATGTGTAGAATTAGGACATTTCTAAATGTGCTTGACAATCTCGTAATGGGTGAGTAAACGAGGGATTGCCTCCTAATCCTTTATCAATAAAAAAATAAAAAAGTACTGGCGCCCCCTCTTGTTTTATGATATACCATAATTGATGGGAATTACATGGAAAATAAGAGGCCGCGAAATAAAT
>JAHISK010000138.1 GCA_018818105.1 Candidatus Omnitrophota bacterium
GCCATTCTCCTGAATAGTAAATATATTCTTCCCATTGTAATAAGCGTTTAGAATATCGAAATCGCCGCCGGCGGTTTTATTGCCAATTTTTATACCCGACTCACCTATTCCGCTGTCTGAAAAAATTATCTCCCCTGTAGGACTCCCTATTCCTCCACCAACAAAACTCTTATTCACCACCAACCCTTTCTCTGTTACAGGCATACCTGATACTTCCAGCCTTGCACCAGGACTTGAATTCCCAATCCCGACGTTGCCGTCATTATCAACATAGAGAGCGTTTTCAGGGGTACCATCCGCGGCGTCTAAAGCATAGGGTTTACCTGCCGCAGTAAGATCATATGTTACGGTCTCATCTGATAAAAAATATAACTTGGAATCATAACTACTCACATAAATCTTTCCAAAATTAGGATCAATTGCTATGGGATCACTTACAATATTTCTCTCTTTTATACTTACTACTCCATCTACGGTTAATTTCTCATTTGTTTCACCTTCTGTTAATCCAATCCCAACTTTCTTACTCGCATCAGTAGCAAAATTAGCATTATCAGTCGTATTTATTGTTCCGCCGCCGCCAATCACAGTACTTAACCTAAGGCTTTCAGTTGCCGCGAACACATGTACTGGAATTAAAATAAGAAACATGGCTAGAATTATAATAATATACTTCACTCTGCACCTCCCCCAATTTTTAACCACAAATAGGTTTTAGTAAGAAATAACGTTAACTTCTTACATATATATAATATAATGTACCATATCTCTTGCCTAATTTGCAAGTTTATTCTTCCTAAAAACCCTTATTTGACGCTGTTGCAATAACATCAGCGTCTCATCAGGAATTATTGCATTTTGCGACAGTCCCTATTTTCCCTCTTCCATATACTTAAACCGATAGACTGCGCTTGAAAGTTTCCTAAATAACAACTCGTCCTGAATAAACCCAGGAGAAGTATCCACAATCTTAGAAAACCCCTCCCAAATACCAAACCACCCTAAAGGCATAAATATAATACTTAAAATTTCAACTGTTAACTCCCTATATATCTTAAAGTATGTTATCAACATCAAAAAAGTCAAAAAACTGATACCTGACACCACAAAAATAACCCCTCTCACTCTTATCCTAACAATATCTTTTTGCCGCTGCAGGAATCTATGACGAAAATGTTTTTTTAACCTTTGGGCAACCATATTTTCTGACTTTTCGTTTTTCAAAGAAAACGGCGCGTACAATGTAACAATAAAATCTCCTTTTCTTGTTTCCCTATACCTTTTCTTAAGCTCGGCGATAAAATCTTCCGATAACGTACGTTCGTTTAACGGACGGGGATCAAAATCAGAAAATACGTCATCCCAAGTATCAATAACAATAGATATATCTCTTAAATCTCTTATTCTTTGATTATATTCCGCCATAATAATTATTTACTAATATTAAAAAGAATAGACTACTAAATAATATATTCCTACACCAACAAATATTAATCCTGTTACTTTTCGCATGAAATACTTTACTTTACCTAAAACATGCAGAGCCCGGCTTAAAATAACCGGTAAAATATATATCATTTATAAATCATACCAAAAATAATCCCGCTAAAAGTGGACATAACAATTACAAGACTAACATAAACAATTGTCTTCTTTGTGCCTAACACGCCTCTTATAACTAACATATTAGGCAAACTTACCGCCGGTCCGGCTAAAAGAAGCGCTAACGCCGGTCCTTTACCCATTCCCGCAGTAATCAGCCCTTTTAATATCGGCACTTCCGTCAACGTCGCGAAATACATAAACGCGCCTACAACTGCGGCAAAGAAGTTAGAAAACAAAGAATTGCTCCCTACCAAACTATATACCCATCGCGACGGAATAATCCCCTCATGTCCAGGACGACCTAATAAAAATCCGGCGATAAGCACCCCCAAAAACAATAAAGGCAAAATCTCCTCAGCACTACGCCAGCTTGCTAAACTCCAATCTTTCAATTCATCTTTGCGAAACCATTTAATAAGCATAAAAATAAGCGATCCTAAAAACGCCAGGGTAATATACCATTTAATTGAGTAAATTAAACTCCCTATACCGGAATCTAACTGCTGCGGCCGCGCCCAATTAGCAAACACTAAGATACCTATCATGGACACAAAGTAACCAATAGTTTGACCTATCGATCGCTGATGTTTTTCTTGTTCTAAATTAAAAGACTTACTCCCCTGACGATTTCTTTCTTCCTTTAAGAAAATTAAATGCATCAATAATCCTACCACTACGCTAAATATAACTGCACCTACCGCCCGTCCTAATCCTAACTGCCACCCTAAAATCCGGGCAGTCAACACTATTGCCAACACATTTATCGCCGGTCCGGAATATAAAAAAGCGATTGCCGGTCCTAACCCCGCGCCCCGTTTATATATCCCCGAAAATAACGGCAACACCGTACAGGAACATACCGCCAAAATTACGCCGGAAACAGAAGAAAAACCATAAGAAATAATTTTTTTAGCCTCAACGCCAAAATACTTAACCACCGAAGCCTGACTAATAAAAACAGAAACTGCTCCCGCGATAAAAAACGCGGGAACTAAACATAATAAAACGTGCTGGCGGGCATAATCTTTTAATAAGCCTAATGCCTCAAACACAGGCCCTCTAAACGGTAATATCTCAATGGGAAGATAAAAACATCCCAAAAATACTGCCGCTATCATCAATGGTTTTTTTAATTCTTTCATACGTTTTTTAAAGTTTAATATTCAAAATGATGTTCCTTGTTCGTAAGAATCAAAAAAGAATTTTTTCGGGATCGTAAAAATCCCCTGCGCGGATTTTTACTGGCGCTTCACCCTTAAAAATCCTTCCTTTCAGGAAGGATACCATGCTTTTAAGGGCTCAGAGCCTCCCTCTTAAAATTATTTTTGATTCTTTAAGCAATTTGTCAACGCCTCTCCCAAATTATATCCTTTTTATTTTAACGCTTTAATTCTTTCAAGTACCGGGGGATGACTATATTCTAAAAATACCTTTAAAGGATGCGGGGTTAAATTTGAAAGATTATCAACACTCAGCTTCTTCAGCGCTGAAACCATAGACTCTCTCTTTTTATAGGTCATCACCGCGTACTGATCAGCTTCGTATTCATATTTTCTGGAAAGGATATTACCCGCTATAGAAAAAAACATGTTTATCGGCGAATATAAAAATCCAAAGAAAAATAAACTGGCGTAAATCGAAAGCTGCTCCATCTTAAACGCCGAAAACAACCCCGGATTGTTTATCAACAAAGAAAGAATAAAAAACATTAATCCGCTAGTTAGAACTGAAATTGCTATATGCTTAAAAATATGTTTTTTCTTAAAATGTCCCATCTCATGCGCGAGAACAGACACCAGCTCTGCGACCGTATGTTTTTCAATTAAAGTGTCAAACAATACAATTCGACGATACTTGCCAAACCCGGTAAAAAAAGCGTTCGATTTAACGGAACGTCGGGACCCATCCATTTTAAATATACCTTTTAATTTAAAATTCTGCCGCAGAGCGTAATCTTCGATAGACTTTTTAAGTTCACCATCTTCTAAAGGAATAAATTTATTAAAAAGCGGCATAATAACAACTGGAGCAATGAACATCAAAAAAAATTGAAACAACGTAACCGCAACCCAACAGTAAACCCAAGCATAGGCTTCCGTTTTACCAAAAAACCACAAAACTGCCGAAAAAATAATTCCGCCAACAATAATCGTCAACACCCCACTTTTCAATATATCTAAAATAAATGTTTTAGGAGTAGTTTTATTAAACCCGTATTTTTCTTCAATGACAAATGTATTGTATACCGAAAAAGGAATATTAATTATTCCTAACGCGATAATTATGATTCCCGCGAAAATCAATCCTGTTAAAATAGGTCCAAAGCCAAATCCTCGGGCAAATCTATCAATATAATTAAAAGAGCCAGTTAAGATAAAAGTTAAAATACCCGCGGTAAGAATTGTTTTTGTGATTAAGCCAAAGGAAGTATTTTCTTTAAGATAGGATTGTGCTTTTTTATATTTATCAGCTGAATACCATCCGGCAAACTCTATTGGCAAAGAAGTCTTAACATTTCTTACGTTTAGCCCCTCAACAACTAAATCTAAAACATACTCACCAATTATAATAAATAAAATAACAACTAAATAAATATTCATACTTTAGTTCGTAGTTATGAAAATTATTTTCTTCCTTGACCCTCTCGTCCCCCGATTCTAAACAACGATAAATCCAGCTCTTGACTAGACTCTACCTTAAACGGCATAAATATTTCTGTATCAGGCAGCCTCAAGTTTCCTGATACCTCTACCTTCACAGGATTACCTTTAATAAACTCAGCGATTACCCTTGCCCCAACATCTTTTTCAAACTTAATAAGCCCCTGAATACTTGTTTTTTCTTCTCCTTTAAACAACGCCGAAGGAACAACAGTTTTTATGCCTTTAGACTGAGATGTTGGATACACGGCAATTTGACCATTTTCCAATAATAAATCTATACTTACTGGATTAGTTATACCTAACTCATATTGAACAGAAACGTTGCCTAAAATTTCAGGATAAAACTTTGTAAACACGCTAACTCGCAAAGGTTTTCGAATAGTATCTTTTAAAGCTCTTAAGTCCACCACCGCGATTTTTTCTTCCACAGGAATACTTAACCCTAACTTTTTATAAATAAATTCTGTTTTTATCTCTACATTTATGTATTCTTGATTTAAAATTGATAAATCAAAAGCAATCTCGACTTCCGCGGCGAGTTCTTCCTTAGATTTCACATAACTCATCTGCCACTCTAAAACAGACCGCGATAAAACATTATTATCAGCGTCCTCTATCTTTAAATAAATAGGCTTTAGCTCTAATACACTTTCTGTAGGATTGTTAACAACAATTTTGCCTAAAACAAATATTTTATTCTCACGCAAGACCGGCTGTAAATGAGCGACAACGGCTGGAATCCGAACATCACCCCGAGTGGTAACCATCCTTGAGATTACTGAAGAACACCCGGAGAAAGACAGAAGACAAATTACAGATGACAGAAAACAGATGACGGAAAACAGATGTGTGGATACAAAAAATTTATGTTCTGTTTTCGGTTTTCCGACTTCAGTCTTCGGTAAGTATGAATTTACCTTCATAAAGAAAATTATATAGACATATCCGCCTAAAATCAACTTTTTTAGGTTAAATATATAGTCTACTTTTAAAGATTCGCGAAAATATCTTGATAAGTCTGCTCAGAAATAACAAAATAAACGGCGTCACCTCGCCTTTGGGCAGGATATATTTTAACGGATTGGCCTTCTACTGGCGGATAGACATCTATAAAAACTTCTTCTTTACCTTGCTGTTTTATTGAAAATTGACTAATACTTTTTTTCCCAACTTCTTTTTCATCAAACATCAACTCCTCAACTTTAAACTTTTTTAACACATCTATGACTTTATTTATTTGATCGTCAGACAAAGATTCGTTCTGCCCCTCTAAAAACCACTTCTTACCGGATTCCTCTTCTCTTTGTAGGAACTTATTCTTTTTCTCTTGGGTCTCAACGGTTAGATACTCAACTCTTTCAGATTCAATTCTTAACGGATTATCAATAAAAAAATAACTATCATCTTTATTAATCATATCTAAAACATGGCTGCTTACCACGTAAGCAATAGGCGCGCCTGCTACCTGCAAATATCTCTGTTGTTTGGCTTCTTCATTTAAAAACTTTCCTACAATTATTCTCTTAGGAGATTGATTTACCTCAACAGTTAGCTCCCACTCCGGGTTAGAAAACCCATAATCTGTCGCAGGGTCAACAACAACAATCTCACTGCCTGATTTCTTTCGAATATCTTTTAAATATTTTTTTACTTTAGCGGCGTCAATATCAAACGGCAAGTCTTTGCGTTTAAACATCCACCGGCGTTGGCCGCTGTTTTCATCTGTACTGCTATAAACACCGACCGCGGCATTATCGTCATCAATTCGATTAACCGAAAAAGAAATAACGTTATTCGCGTCAAAATCTAAAAACACGAGATCAAGAAAAAAGTCAGATTTCAATTCGGCGTTTTCTTTATCTTCCCAAATACCGAATTTAGAGAGAATATTATCATCAACAAGATATGTACTAGCTGAACCTGATTCCCTAATAAATCCTCCTCGGTATCCGGCTTTTTTTAATCCCACGATAATATGGCTCTTTTGATTATCAGGTGTTTGGACCTCAATATGTAATCCTCGTTTATCATCTATCCAAAAATCCGGTAAATTACTTTTGGAACGAGACCTAAGTTCTCCTTTTGAAGTGGTAAACATTTCCAGGAGAGCATCCATTCTTTCTTTCCTAACGCCTACATTATAAAACGATTCTAACAACCACTTATCTTTAACTTTAGCTAATATTATAGAATCAGACTGGCCTTCTCCTTTATAAATAGTCAGTCGAGAAATCTCTTCTAGAGAAGACAGGAAATCAAACGCGGCATACTCTTGGACTTCTACCTCACGAACTGGGCGATGTTTCTTCATAATTAAAACAGCCCCCAAAATAACAACGATTATTCCTAGAATTATTAATTGTTTAACCTTCATCTTATACTTCTACCTTGACCCAACTACCATACCGGCTACTTGACCTTACCTACCTTAAAGACTTATATTCTTCAGCCGCCGCCGTAAAACTAAATGCGAAACACCAGCTATAGCTATTACTATGGGAATAAAAAATATTGTTAAAAATCTCCACATAATTTTTTTGGCGCCAGATACTTTGCCAATGGATATATCTACAGGAACTTTGCTTCTCACTTTTATTAAGTCTTCTCCCAAAGTAAGCGCGTCTATCGAATTTAAAAAGAAAGACCGATGCCCAGCAATACCAAAGAAATCTTCATCAAACATTGAAGAACACCCAATAGCCAACAACTGCCCTGGTTTGGCATCTAAAATAACCTCTTTTGATTCTTCTTCAATACTTTGATTCTGTTCCTGGTCTCCAACAACCGGCCAACTAGGTACCGGTTGATCAACAAAGTTATCTCTAAATTGACCCCGCAAAAGAACAGCTAAAGTTTTTTTACTTCTATCTTTTAATGCCGGAAGCCTAATATCCCTAGGTTTAAGAACATTCCCACCAGGAAAAGAACTCTCCCAAGCGTCAGGACTGGATTCTAAAAGAATTTGTTTTGCTATACCATCCTGTTCAATTTTAGCGCCATCAACATTAAGCGCGCTGCCCCAAACATAAAATATTGACGAAATCGCTGAGGTAATAGAAACATCCCTATTCATGCCGGTATGGTCAACTTCAATCTGAATAGGCAACTTTACCGGCATACTTCCGGAAAAAGGACCAAACCCGGCGACGCTAATGTTAAGCACTCTATGTTTTAAATCCATAAGTATATTTTCACTAACGCTAACGCCCCAATCCGTAATCAAAGAATTTATCCCAGAGTCTAATTGTCTAGGCATTAAGCTTACCCCTGTTTGAGAAGGCATATAATCAAAATTATAATTCTGAACGGCTAAAAATAACGATCCCCCGCCAACTAAAAACTTATTTATTTCAAACCGCTGCCGATCATTTAATTTTTCCGGCTGAACCAGAATAAGCGTGTCAATATCTTCATCTAAAGGAGAATCTTGAGTAAGATCAATACGGTTAACATCATACCCTTCATATTGAAGAAGCATTGTAAGCATCTTAAACTTATCTTGGCGCTGCATATCAGGAACAGATAACCCCATCTGCCTTAAAACACCCAATGCTTTTGGATCTATCTTTTGCTCACTATAAGGCGCGACAATAGCGATTTTAGGAAGTTTATCCATAGTCAAACGGTATATCTTTGATATTAAGGTATATTCTAATTCATTAAGATTATCAGGTATAACTTGAGGAATAACTTCGTCGCCCTTTTCTTTATATGATAAAGCCATCGCTGAATAAATAAGTTTCACCCCCATTTCATCAGCTTCTACCGACCTTACCTGAAAAGGATTAATGCCTTTTCTCTCTAACTGCTTCTCCATAGATTCTTCTTCGTCTTTACCCGATGATTGCTCCTCGCCAACTGTTTCCATATGGAACAATTTATAATTTAATTTACCAGATGAAATTTCTCTTAACTCAGCAAGTTTATCAAGAACATCCTGTTCCAAAGTCTTAAACCCTGTAGGCATTTTATTTGAAGCGGAAATATAAAATTTTACAGTTACAGGAGCTTTAAGTTCGCTTAAAATACTTTTTGTTATTTTTGAAACAGTATAAGTCTTTGCTTGAGTCAAATCAAACCGGCCTATCGGCGTATCGAAAAAAATCCAGTTAAAAAACGCGACAATCACGAAACAAAGACCTACAGCAATAGAAAAAGTGGTACGATACCGTGGACGCATCCGTCCATCAATATAAAACCCGTTTAAAATAAGAAAAATAGCGGTACCGCCGGCAAAATATAAAAAATCTCTGATATCAACAACCCCTTTCACAAAACTGCTGTAATGCCGGGTAAGTCCAAAAAATTTGCCCAACAACGTTCCAAATCCGCCAAACCAACTATCAACAAACGTAGCTATAAATTCCGTCCCAATAAGAAAAAAGCCAAAACAACCTATCATCGCTAAAATAAAAGCGACAATCTGATCTTTACAAATACCGGAAATAAATATCCCAATAGCAATAAAAAAAGCTCCCAACAAAACAGCGCCTATATATCCGCCAACAATAGGGCCTAAATCAGGAGAACCTAAAACCATTATCATTATAGGAACAGGCAAGGTCGCCGCTATTACGCACAGATAAAACACAAAGCTTGCCAAAAATTTTCCAACAACAAGCTCCCGCGGCCGCATAGGAAAAGTGAGCAAAAGCTCAAAGGTATTACCTCTTCTATCTTCAGCCCAAAGGCGCATTGTTATAGCAGGAATAAACACGCATAGTATTATAGGAAGCAAATCAAAAAAATACCGCATTTGAGCTTGACCAATAAGAAAAAACTGCGGCATGAATAAAGCCCCAAAAAATAAAACGAATACTATTATATAGATGTAAGCAATAGCGGAATCGAAATAAGCCCGAAACTCTCTTTTAAATATAACTCCTAAATTTTTAAAATGAAATAATTTCATAATTTTCTACAGCCTTAAGTTTTAAGCTTTAAGAATTAAGTTTAATCTAATCTAACCTAAAACCTATAATTCTCTTTATTTTTTTTATCTTCTCTCTTTTCTCCAACTTAATCCTTACTCCTTACAACTTATGACTTGCTTAATCCTTAATTCTTCTCTCTTACGACTTATACCCCACTTAATCCTTATTACTTATTCAATAATGTAATAAATACTTCTTCTAATTTCGCTTCTTCCTTAATAAACTCCCGCAACGGCCATTTCTTATTCTTGATTGTCTCGTCAATAACATTGATTATCGGACAACCAACTTTTGCCCTTACCCAAAATTTCACATACCCATTGTCAAATTCTCCTAAAAACTTTACTTCATCAAGCATATCTATTTTCCTTAAAGTATCCTCAACTTCATACCTTTTAGCTTTTACCGTAAAAACTAATCGTTGAGCGTCCTTGGCTCGATGAATCAACTCGTCTTTTGTTCCATCGGCAATTAGATTACCATTATTAATAATAACAATTCTTGTCGCTAACGCTTCTACTTCCTGCAAAATATGAGTTGAAAACACAATAGTTTTATCCGCGGATAAAGATCTAATTAAGTTACGTATATCGATTATTTGTAAAGGATCTAATCCTGAGGTAGGCTCATCTAAAATAAGAACTTTAGGATCATGAATAATAGCTTGCGCCAGACCAATCCGCTGAGCATACCCTTTTGATACTTCTGATACTAAATACCGCCACACCCGTTTCAATCCGCAAACTTCCCTTACCCACTGTAACCGCTCTCTAAGTTTCTGACCGTCTAACCCTCTAGCCCCGCCTATAAAACGCAGATACTCATTAACAAGCATATCCGGATAAACGGGAACTGATTCGGGAAGATATCCAATAACAGCGCGAACATCAAGAGCTGATTCCTTTACATCGAATCCTTGTACTAAAGCTGTTCCCGAAGTAGGATAAAGGTAGGTCGTAAGAATACGCATAAGCGTAGTTTTACCCGCGCCGTTAGGCCCAAGTAAACCTAAAATCTCTCCCTTCTGTATCTGAAACGATACATCGCGCAACGCCAAAACCGTCCCATAATTCATTGTAAGAGAGTTCGCCTGAATCATAATTTTATTTTCCCAAAAATTAACTCAAACCATACACTAAGCCTTTTCTAGGCTTATTTAAAATTATACAAAAAAATAATAAAATTTTCAAGTTTTTTTAAAAAAATTTCGCAATACTTTTCTATAAAATAAATTTATCTTTAACTCGAACTATAAACTATTTAAAAGTCCTCCCGCCTTAACAATTTCTTTTTGTCGAGGACTCATTATTCCTTTCATTTTTATTTCAATATTTTTAGTCTGATTGCTAATTACTATTGTATCACTATTAGCCATCTGTGAAATAATATCTTTTATTTGAATATGATCGTTTTGCGCGATTTTATCGTAATCTTCTTCTTTATCAAACACCAACGGCAATATTCCAAAGTTAACTAAATTAGCAACATGAATCCTTTCAAACGATTTCGCCAGCACCGCCTTTACACCCAAATACATCGGGCAAACGGCAGCGTGCTCTCTACTTGACCCTTGCCCATAACTGGCGCCGGCAACAATAAAAACACTTTTTTTATCATCACGTAATTTCAGCGCTTTACGCCAAAAATCCGAATCAATATTTTCAAACACATACTCAGAATATTTTTTAATATTTGACCGATACTTAAGCCGCTGACCAGCGGGCATAATATGATCAGTCGTAATTTTATCACCTACTTTAATCACCACCTCTCCAAATAACTCCTCAGACAAGAAAGTATTAACCGGCAAAGATCCAATGTTCGGACCTCTAAAAACTTCGACTTGGGGCAAAGGCTCCAATGGCACAATAATCATACTGTCATCGATATCAAAACTTTGCGGCAAATCAACGCGAGGAAACACTTCTTTTTTCATACTAAAAGGATCGATAAATTCGCCAGCAATGGCCGCCAGGGCCGCGGTTTGGGGAGAAACAAGATAAACTCCAGCCGATTCGGTACCGCACCGACCGGAAAAGTTTCTGTTATTCGTCCTTACAGAAACCGCTTGCGTTTGCGGCGCCTGCCCATTACCAATACAGAACCCGCAAGTACTTTCCATAATTCGCGCTCCGGCATCAATCATAGAAGAAAGCGTTCCATTCTTTGAAATCATAGAAAAAACCTGTCGCGAACCAGGAGCAATTGATAAAGACACTCTAGGATGCACTTTTTTACCTTCTAAAATTTTACCAACAATCATTAAATCTCTTAACGAAGAATTTGTGCAGCTGCCAATTTGGACCTGATCAACTTTTTTTCCTGCTAGCTCCCGAACACAAACAACATTGGCCGGCGAATTAGGCAATGCCACCATAGGCATCACTTGCGCTAAATCAATTTTTATTACTTTGCAATACTGGGCTGATTCATCAGCACAAAGACCTACCCACTGATGATCTCTGCCCTGAGCCGTTAAAAATTGTTGAGTAATTCTATCAGAAGGAAAAATGCTGGTTGTAACCCCCATTTCAGCGCCCATATTGGTAATTGTCGCGCGCTGGGGAATTGATAAAGTTTCTACTCCATCGCCAGCATACTCAATTACTTTATTAACATTACCTTTGGTAGAAAGAATACCTAACAAATGAAGAATCACGTCCTTAGCCGAAACCCATTCTCTTAGTTTTCCCGTTAATTCTACCTTTATAACTTGCGGCGCGATCAAATAAAAGATACCACCCCCCATGGCAACAGCAACATCTAACCCTCCAGCGCCAATAGCAATCATCCCCATACCGCCACAGGTAGGAGTATGGCTATCGCTTCCTAATAAAGTTTTAGCTGGCACAGAAAAACGTTCAAGATGAACTTGATGACAAATACCGTTACCGGCTCTAGAAAAATAAATACCGTATTTAGCTGCTACTGTCTGTAAATATTTATGGTCGTCAGCATTTTCATACCCCTGCTGAATCGTATTGTGATCTATATAACTTACTGAAGTTTCAGTTTTAACTCTATCCAATCCCATCGATTCAAACTGTAAATAAGCCATTGTTCCTGTGGCATCCTGCGTCAAAGTCTGATCTATTTTTATGCCAATCTCCTGCCCAGCAACTAACTTTCCACAGGAAAGATGTTTTTCTAAAACTTTATAAGTAATACTTTTCCCCATAAACATACCCCTCTTTATCTAAAAACAGATGTCTTCCGTCCTCTGTCTTCCGTTACTTATCCCCTGTTACCTGCTACTTGTGACCTGTAACTTGTACCCTATAACCTATTTACTCAACACTAACAACCTTTATATCAAAAACAAGCTCTTTCCCGGCTAAAGGATGATTAAGGTCAACTTTAACATTTTCCTGCGACACCTCTACTATGGTAGCTGGTATAGCCTTCCCAGAAGGATCGCCTAAACTAATCATCATCCCTTTTTGCGGCACAAAATCTTCAGGGAATGCGCTATTAGGAAACTCTCTAACTAAACCTTCATTCCTTTCACCATAAGCGTCTGTCGCCGCTATAATTACCTGTTTCTCTTCATTTAATTGCATCCCTTCTACCGCATTTTCAAATCCAGGAATAATAGAACCGCTGCCTAAGGTGAATTTTAAAGGATCATTATCCTGAGACTTATCAAATATGGTTCCATCAGCAAGTTTCCCAGTATATTGAACTTTAACTTTACTTCCCTTTTGCGCGCCCATTTTTTCACTTCCCTTCTCCGGAACACTACTTCCTGATAATTTTACATTTTTTTCATCGTCTAACCCTATTTTCACTTCCTGTTTACCACACCCCGCGATTAAAACTATTGCGCCCAACAAAAGAAAAACTCTCCCAACTAAAACATAATTTCTCATAAAACTTTCCTCCTTTTTCATTACTCCAAGTGGCTGACTAAACTTATTATCCTCTCTTTATTCGTACCAATTAAATTACTTTATTTCTGATCTTACAAAATTAGCTATCGCCTCTTTATCTTTTCTTGATATCCGAACAAAAGAAATGCCTAATCTATATTCTCTTCCTTGGGCTAACGTATTATAACAAACTTTCCCCACCATCTCCATTGATCTCACTCTATCTTCATCAACAATAGTACCAAGATTTATTAAAGTAAATTTAATAGAAATCACAGATCCGGCGCGAACATTGTATTGAGTTAAAATCGCCATCCCCTCCTGGCTTAAATTTAACATCAAGGCGTCAATTTCTCTATTACCAATCCACATATGCATTTCTAACGATCTATCCATATTACACGTAACGATAAACCGCGCGACTACTCGAGGAAACTTTCTTTTATCCATTAATTTCATATCCTTTAAATTCCTTTTTTATAAAAAGGAAAAACCCTACCTTAAAGTCCCGGTGGCGGGTTTTCTGGAGGTAACTCTATAGTAGACGATTCGGGAGGCAACTCCATAGAAGGTCGTTGAGGAATTTTCGTTACGTCCTCTAACTTTTTAACCTTATCGCCTGAGAAAGCTAAATATCCCATTACAACAAAACTTATTATCGGAATTATAACACATAACCCTAACCACCCTGATTTACCCCGCGCCTTAGCAATATCTTTCCAAAGAATGATAAAAATAATAATATTAACATACGGCAGAAATAAAAGTAACATCCACCATGCCGGCCTATCAGCAATTTCACACACTAGATAGAGCGAAGCTATAGGAATCCAAGCAAGCCAACTATTTTCCGTGTTTGTTTTTTTCGCGATTATTTGTAAAGTAAGTGCCGAATAAACATATGTAAAAATAGGTATTAACCACGCAATCCAAATCATCTTCGCGATATTTTTCCTTATCACCGCGCCTATTTTTTTTATTTCTCTACTATTGTTTATCTTTACACCTGATCGAGAACTGATGAACTCTAAAAAAGAAACTATACCTGATTTTTTACGGCTGATTTTAACAAAAGGTGTATCTACTGTTACGGATTTAGCTCCTAACTTTCTGATAAAAATATCATCCTGATACTGAAGTTTAACTTCTGACTCATTTACCTTCAGAACTTTTACTCCACTTATGGAGTCACCTTCTCTTACAATTTCTCCATTAATTATAGCTACCGGCTCCTGACCATCATAGATCACACCGGTGACATGTATCTGTGGAATTACTGAGGCAACAATTTGGTCATCTTGCGCCAATATTTTAAAAGTAACTCCACAAATCGCGATTAAAAATGCGATATAACCAACAAAAAATATTTGTCTATTTTTTTTCATTTTTAAATCAGAATAATTAATCCCCCATTTTAACGAACTGCAATATAGATTGCCTATCTTCCTTAGTTATCCGTGTGAAAGAAATCCCTAGCCGATGTTCATCATCCTCTGCTAAAATATTATACATAACTTGCCCTGTTATCACCATTGGTTTCATCCTCTTACTATATTCTTTATGTGAACTCAAAACCGAGCCTTTATCCTTTCAGTTTTTCTTCGTTCAGAATTTTCACTTACTTTTTCCATTCCGGTTGCAATAAATACTGTTTATATGTTATATATTAAATACGTTAATAAATCTACCTTGGCACTGGTGTAAAATAACACCAACGCTTGATTATAGAGATCAAAAACTGATTACAGCGATAAAAAAACTAATATTTTCAATCTCTGTAATCTAAAATAATCACTGTAATCAGGTATAATCTTATAAAATTATACCTGAAGATTATACCAGGAAGAAATAATGAGTTGGAATAAAAAAGAACGCAGACAATTTATAAGAGCTCATTTTCCATGCGAACTAGCTGTCAATACTTCTGAAAAAAATACTATACAGACACAAACAGAAAATATCAGCGCCGGAGGCATACGCGTCTTTACTGATAAAAAACTAGAACCTTCCACTATTATTAGCGTAATTATTCATGGAATAAGTGCCAAATCTATAATTTGTAAAGGCCGAATTATGTGGGCATTTGAAAGGAAACATCCTCAAAATGAAAGCCAAATTCTTTTTGACATAGGAATAGAATTCCATCAAATCACTGAAGACATTATTTTTAAAATAACTAAGCTGATAGAATCTCTTACTGCTGACAAAAAATAATATCTCCCAATTTTCAGTCTTTTAAAATTATACCGCGTAAATAACGAATACACCGAACACTAAAACTATTATTGCCATCAAACGTAAAATACGTTTTGAGGATTTCATTAATTCCTCAATAATAGGCACCGCTTTTTTTGGACCTAAAACACCTAGGACTACACCCTTTAACAAACTTAATCCGCCCATTATGCCTATAAATATCGGCCAAGAACATTTTGCCGCGGCGCTAAAAAAAATAATACCAAATAAAATATTTATTACGCTGGCGATATAAAGTCTATTCCCTTCTACCCAGTATTTGGCAATTTTCTGCATCATAACCGGCTTTATCAAATAAACAACGCCTAAAACTACTATGACTATCCCTACTAACTTAACTAAACCAACCATACCCCCACCTCCTTATCTAAGTTTACACCCTTTATGTTAATAAAAAAGGTTTTTGATAAACCTTTCCTGTCGGAACCGTTCCATAAAACTTACTCAAACTTATACAGCTTGAAGTTTACTTCCTGATTCAACGATACGGGTTACTAGAATCGGAAAAACCGAATCTCGCATTGCTGTTATTTCCACATCGACATTTGAAAATCCTATCTTTCAGTCTTAAATCCTGCCTTAGTTCTTTACATTTAGAACATGTTTTTGAATTAGGGAAAAACCTATTCGCGACATAGATAGTTTTTCCTCTAATCTTAGCTTTATATTCTAACTATCTTCTTATTTCTCCAAATCCTATATCAGAAATTGCTCTGGCAAGATTGTAGTTTTTCTCTTCCCCGCCCAAAAATTACATCCATCTTCACTCCTTTTTACACTAATTAATATAACTCGCCAAAGTGCAATTGTAAAGGTATACTTTGGCGAGTTATAAACAAAGCTCAACAGCAAATAAACATAAAGGGGTCAAGTCTGTAATTACAACATTCTTGATTCTTTAGAATTTTATTGTATTTTTTGTCATCATTGACAATACGATAAGACCGACTAACTGTCTCAGTTGAGATATTAAGTCTTTTAGCTATATCAATGTTCTTATAAGTGAAATTACTCCCCCGACTAAAGTCGGGGGAGTAATTTCACTACGCCTTAAAATAATGAGAATTTTTGAGGGGTTTTATGCCCGGAAAGGGCTATATGCTGTTTAGCGGGGTGCAGTTAATATGGGACCGATTTTTAAGGTAGGTAAACTGGCCTAACTTGTTGTAGAATGGATACTTATACCAATTCCAAAAATAAATTACCTAAAATTTAGCCCAATCACGAGTACATAAATTCTGAATATTTCCATCCTCATTGCGGAAGCAATTCCATGCTTCACAACAAGAATCCAAAATATCATCGTAGTTTTTGAAATTGGTATTCGATAACTTTATTTTGCGTAATTGTTGCCAAACTTGTTCCATAGGATTTAATTCCGGTGAATATGGTGGTAATGGCATTAATGTAATGTTGTTTGGAACATTTAAGGCTTCTGTTGTATGCCAACTTGCTCTATCCATTAATACTATTGCATGATAATCTTCTCTTACATGTTCTGATATTTGGTTTAAATGCATTTGTGTCATACCAGTATTGCATTGTGGTAAAATTAAGGCGCATCCCAGGTCTCTAAAATACTTCTACTGTCAAGACCAAAGTTAAGATAATTCAAGGTGGAAAATTTTATTTTCCGAAACGTTAAATTTAATTCCGGAATAAACTTCCCACGGCGTTTGATAATCCAATGACTGATGCAGCCTTTCTGTGTTA
>JAHISK010000139.1 GCA_018818105.1 Candidatus Omnitrophota bacterium
ATCGTAACCGCAGCCCCTCCATTTTTAGAAATACTAGCGGCAAAAACTACATCCTGATTCGTCGGCGCGGTATCATCTACCGTTAACGTCGCAATTGAGGCCGCGGAATAGTTACCTACTAAATCAATAACATACATTTTATAGCTACCGTCAATTATGGGCGCTAAAATTGTAACTGCAACACCAGAAGCCGTAGTCATAGTCGGTCCCGCGAAAAACACTGTCGTACCTGACGGCGCGAACCATACATTATTAGAAGCATCGCCCGAACTTACGATCGTAACCGCGACTCCTCCATTTTTAGAAACACTAACAGAAAAAACCGTATTCTGATTAGTAGGCGCGGTATTATCTACCGTTAACGTCGCGGTTGATGCCGCAGAATAATTACCTACCGAATCAATAACATACATTTTATAGCTGCCTCCGGCCGACGGCGATAAAATTGATGTTGCCGTACCACCAGCGGTAGTTTTAGTTGAGCTCGTAGAAAATGACGTTGTCCCTGACGGCGCAAACCAAACACTATTAGAAGAACTCCCTGAACTTGTAATATAAACCGTCGCCCCTCCTTTTTTAGAAACACTTGAAGAAAAAACCGTATTCTGATTAGTAGGCGCAATCGTATCCAAATTAACCGTAAGCTGAAATGTAGCGGTTGTCCCATCATATATAGAATACATCTTATTATCATAGGCAAAAACAGCTGTCTGCGGCCATGCCTCGGCATAACTTCTTTCCTGATAAACTCCCTGCTCAGAAGCCCCCTCATCAAAATAAATTAAAACATCACTGTTATCTCCGGAAGCCACCAACGCATAATTTTGCTCCAATAAATCTGGTTTAGAACTATAAAGTCCTTCATACCAGCCTCTAGTTGCCGCATCTATTGTTACTTCCTCGGTCTCACCTACTAATCCGGAATCTTGTGCTAAATAAATAGCGTATTTTACCTTACAAGCTTCACTCTCATTAATATTTTCTAAATAAGCGGTTATCGAACGCGGTGTCATTTCAAACGCGCAAAATATAGAGCCCCTTCCCGCATTATCTAAAGGTATAGCACTTGAACCAACACTCATATACCCAAACTCAGGGTCAACTATTACCGGATAAACCGCTTTATCCAGCCAATCCGAATCAACCGTAATCTTTAAAATTTTATTTTCTGTATCAATATTTAACTTTGCCCAAATCCAATTACCCTTATTATCAATAAGCTTAGGCCGATAAATATGGAAAGCTTTACCGGTTTCATATTGATTATCTTTCTTACTTTCATGATACACCGCGTAAGAATCTATAATTTCCTCCGGCCGAACTACCCCTTGAGCAATTTCTTTTGAGGTCAACTGTCCCTGATAATAAAATTTTAACCCTTTAAAATCAATCGGTAAACTAATAACATTAGATACCGGCTTCTCATTTAAAATGACCTCAAATTCTAAACCGCCAAATTCATTCTTAATAAATTCATGGCGAAAACTCTTTTTCTTACCCTTCACCCTCCGTTCTACTTTCTCAGTAATTTCTTTGCGCGGCTTCTTATAAAATCGGCCGTTCATTCGAGAAGAACTCCACTCTATCTTATCATCACTTCGATCCGCGCTACTGCCGTCATTAGCGGCATACTCATCAGGAATTTCAATACTAAAAAAACACTCATTTCCCCAGCGCTTTATCTTCATATAAGGCTTAAACTTTTTAGACCTAAAATCACCAATTTCAGCTTCATCAGTACCAAACTTAATTTTATAGTGTTTATTTATATCCTTTACTGCTTCTTTTTTCTTACCTTCTTCACCTTTATCTTCATCTTCATCTTTATCTTTATCTGTTTTATTTTCATTTAATATTTTTTTCTCTCTAGTTGATTTTTTGCTCTTCTTACCGACCGAATAGGTTTTAGTTTCTGTTTGCCCCGCTAATTCTACCGGCATTATTGTATCGACCTTAACAATTTTTCCCTCTTCGGTAATTAATCCGCACTTATTCGCTACAAGAACACAAATATTTCCTATCAGTTTCTGCCCTGAAGGCAGTAAATAAAATGCGGTATAAATATTATCCTTCTCCTTCTTATCACCATGCCCGCCTTTCGGACCATCATCAAACATCTTTACAATCTCTCCTCCTACCGCCTGAAAATCAGCCATTACCGAAGTAACATCAAAAACATTATTACCTTGTAAAGAATTATCCCATTCCAACGTTATGGTATCACCAAAGATAAATTGTCCTTCTTTCCCTTTAGCACCTAATACATAAATATTATCTAAACTTACCGGGGGAGAAACAAAATAAGCTATTTTTATTGCTTCCAATTTAAGATTAGAAGACCTATCTAAATCAATAATATTAGCCTGCAATTTAAGCTGATTCCCCAACCCCAAATCAAGCGGGGCGCTATACAATTCACTGGGACTAATTTCTCTTATCCAAGTTTTACCATCATCAATAGAAATATCTAAACTTATCTTTGCCTTATCACCTAAAGAAGAAATAAGATAATCAACAATAACCGTGTTAATATCACAAGAAGATGTAATTAAAGGCGGTATATAATATCCATTTGTATCTAAATTTTCTAATACAATACTTCCATCTTGCGCTAAAGTAAGACGAGAAAAATCTGCTGATTCAATTATTTGCGGAACACTGACATTACTAATAAACGGTTGCGGAAAAGCTAATTTACGAGCTCTTATCCAATCATAAATTACCCGGTCTAATTTACCATCGCCGCGCGTTTCAAAACCGATATAACCCTTAGACAATTCTCCGCCGGCGGGTTTATAACTTATCTGCGCCTGCTGCTCTTTATAATTCTCACTATACCTCTGAAAAATCACATTATCTTTATCTGCCAAAACGCGATAATTATAAAAAGTCCTAGCTAAAATAGGCGAAGTAACAGCATTAGCCTTTACATAATTACCTACGGAAACAGCATGCCGCGCTCCCTCATATGACGAAGAATAAGCCAACTGGGTTAAAGAAATATCTTTTTTATCTTCTCTAATAATTGCCCTAATCTCTTTACTATCCCATGCCTGAGCGCGATATTCAATAATACCTTCTTTAATCTGATAATTCCTTGTAATAAGCTTAGCCGCGTCTAAAGAAACTAAAGAGTTAGATAATTTAACTCTACTTTCTAAATATGGATACGGTAAAAAATCCCATTTCTCAGAATCTAACTTTTCTCCCTCAAAATTATCAAAAAAATCAAAAACATCATCAGGCGAAGACAAACTTTGCGCTAATGAATTTCCATAATAAATATATATCGCTAGCCCTTGCGGCGGAATTTGAGGAATTTTAACCCAAAATACCGCCCGCCGATCATGTTCATTTATAATTATATTTTCTAAATAATAATCCAACAGTGTCTGCCCGTCAGCACAGCTAAATCGAATATCTTTAAAATCCGCCTCTGTCTCCGCAAAAAGAACGTCATCTTTTAGGCTTTCACCGCTATCGCTCACTTCTATTTTTACCTGATAATTAAACAAGTCCTTATTCAAAGGATTTTCAATTTGGATTTGTTGTCTAACTTTAAATCCGCTAAAGGCCGGCTGACCAAACGCCGCTTCTACTCCTGCGGTATCACTATAAATAATTTTTACTTCTTTCAATCCGCTTTCCAACCCAATATTAGCTTTCCACCTAATTTGATTACCGCTTTTTTCCCCATTAAAATTTATCGGCACTCCGCAAATAACCGGCGCATAATTATGCCCATTATCAACGCTTAACTCTAAAGTTACCTCACCTTTAAACTTCCAACTTACAGCTATCGTTTCAATTTGCCCCTTAACCGTTACAGCTTCACTTCTAATAACATTATCTGAAGAAATTTTCGGCAAAAAATAATCACCGTTATTATCTAACCGCCAAACTAAAGCTGATTTCAAAATAACTGTTTTACTAATTTGTCTTTCTTGAGAATCGGCATCCACAACAGAAAAAGAAAAAAAGACTGCCGCCATTAATACACAAAAAATTACCAAGGTTAACCCAATATTTTTTAGCGCCATTTTATTCTCTTTTTTTGTTCTATTCATAATGGCTCGTTTTTTTACTTCATTTTTAATATGCCTAAATTACCTTTTTTATCCTCGCATAAAATCATTCTATTTTCTTCGCAAAAATAACTTCATTTAAATCCTTTATTAATTGTTCAAAATCTTCAGGAACAAACACAATAATATTACTTTCACTATCTATGACAAACATTTCGGGGGTACTTAACACTGCGTAATCATTAGCAATCACACTATTTATACCTTGCGAAAAACGCATATGTTTCCAATTAGAAAGATTAACTATCTCCTCTGCCCATTCTCTACCCCCAATTTCTGTTTCATCTAAATTAATCGCGATAACATCAACCTTATCTTTATTTAACACCTCAAAATCCCATTCTCTAAGGCGGGTTACCAACATCCGGCAGGACTCACAGCTTACCGACCAAAATAAAAGCAATTTATAAGGCGCACTCCCTTTCCAGGCATGAAACTGAAAATCATTGCCTTTATCATCTTTACCCAAAAAATTAGGAGACAAAGCCCCGGGAACTAACTTTGCCAAACCTTGCAGCCGCTTATTTATCTGCTGTTTTTTTGAAGTTAGGCAATTAGGATTATCAATATGCTGACGCAGCATTACCATACCTTCATCTATATGATAAGTTTCATAACCTCTATAAAAATAATCTACCATCCAGCCGTAAACTTTAGGATCTCCCTGCGCCGCTTTTTCACAAGCAATACGCCCGGCTTCAACAAACAACGTTTTCAACGGCCGCGCGTCAGAAACTTTTATTTCATATAACCTCATATAACTATCCATTAATCTTGTTAATTGGCTAAAATGAATAATTGTTCCGTCCTTAAAATCAATACCTTCAAAATAATTTTTTAATAGTTGATTAATTTGTTCATCTAAGTCACCGCTCCATATTACTGTAGGTATATACTGAAACTGAAACAGCCGGCTGACATAAAGATGATTGTAACTCTTTTCCTGATGCTTTAACCATTTATTATACGCTAACTTACGGTCTTGAAACTCTTTAGCGGCCTGCGCGTATAATTTTGAATCAGCACAATCATAATTTAACAAAAATTGTTTAAGCACCTCTATCGGTCCGCGTTTAATATCATTTTCCTTTAAAAAAGTATAATAAACAGTATTTTCTTTTTCATCAGAATTAAATTTAATGTTATCGCTGCTATTTCCATAAAACGGGTTCACTGATAACTGAATATCTTCTTTATCAACAAAAATACTTCTCTCCACAGGATAAGGATAATCACTTTCGTTAACACGATAATCAATTTTAAGAATAAATTCACCCGGTAAATATTGAGGCGGTATTTGAATCGTAATTGTTTCGCCTTCTTTCATGTCTGATATTTCATATAAAGGATCTATTGTTTTTAATCCCTTAACCGGAATCAAAGAAACCTTAGCACTAAAAACTCTCTGTAAATTAATCGAAATACAGCGTGGGGTTATAGCTTGTTCTGCGGCAAAAACACAAAAAATAACCGACAGAGCAAATACTCCCACAAACATACTCCCTATAACCCATTGAAACATCTTTACCATCCGATTAATCATTATATCTATTCTCCTCCACGCCAATAAACAATTATATCAATACTTAATACAACGAACAGGAAACCCATTTGCTCTAACACTAGTTAATACATCTACACTACTATTAGAAAAACTTATCCTATATCCGATATTTTCAGTCCAATAATAACCTACCGCATTAACAAATTTAAATGTAGCATCAGTATAATAACGAACTCCGGCAACGGTCAATTTTAAACTCGAGAACGCGCCATTATAGTTTTGTTGGCTCCAACTAGCCTTTTCCGTTGCCCACTCTGAAGATGACGGTACATGCCAACCCGAAGGACAAGGATTATTTATACCGCTCGCCCACAGACTATTATTTGACGGAATACGCCAATCGAACGGAGAGGAGGGCTCTACAATAAAATTACTATGACCGGGAACATCAGAAGCAGAATTATCAATTATCGCTATGCTATTAGCATCCTGATGACCATCAGAAAGCCGGCCCCACTGAAAATAATCGCCATATGCGCTGCTGT
Source organism: Candidatus Omnitrophota bacterium (assembly GCA_018818105.1). Taxonomy (GTDB): domain Bacteria; phylum Omnitrophota; class Gorgyraeia; order Duberdicusellales; family 4484-171; genus JAHISK01. The sequence continues at coordinate 6,135 of JAHISK010000139.1, forward strand.
CATTATACGCACTCGCCTTCTGAGAAGCACCTAAATTCCTATCCATCCAACACTTACTTCCTCTAGCAATTGTTCCATATGTCACCGAACCTCCTCGATAAGTAAAAGTGATATTATTGCCGCATGCCCACACCCAATTTACCGCGGTCAGTGTTACAGTTAATGTATGCGCGCCATTCTCCGAACCGCTAGGCGGCGTCTTAAAATATAGTCCAAAATTATGACTTCCATTATTCACAAGACCAGTAACTAAATAACTATTTGTCCCCGTAATTAATGCCCCGGCATTAGTATTCTTCCTAAGAACAAACTTGTTAGTAGAGGAACCGCCGTCTGTTGACGCAGTCCAACTCCCGGTTGAAACTACTCTAATTTGAACATCTTCGGTTCCTTCGCTGTTATTATTAAATACAGTCCACTGAGACCCAGTAGTCATTTCACTTAACGCGCCTCTTGTCCCTGCTGACCAACTACTAGTACCTGACAATGAAATTGATGCCCCAGCAGCAAAAACAATCCCAGGATAAAATAATCCCGCGTAAATAAATACACTTAAAACATGAATAAAAAATTTTCTATTTAATCTCATTGCGGGCCTCCTTATCTAATCCCTTAAGAGTAGAAAAAAGCATTTTTAACTGGCAAGCTAAAACAAAAATATCTTCAGGAACATTCTTTTTAGTCTTCACCTCTATTACCGATTGATACTTCTTACCATAATATTCCTTTACTTGCGGAATATTCACATAAAGCTCCACCACCCGGCTACCGCCGCCTTCTATTCTCACTTCCTTATTTTCCGGGTATATCCAAGAAATATCCGGGATATCAATGTAACCTTCGTTAAACGGCGCGCTTGTTTGACTAGTAGCTAAAATATCTATGCTATAATTATAAGTATCCGCGCTTTTATTCTTTATAATTAATTTCATCTTTTTTCCCCCTAAAGCCGACACTGCGACCTCTTCACCTAGGGGAACATTTTCTATATTAATCTCACCAGGCTCAACCTCTAACCCAAAACTAAAACTTACCCCTGGAGTAAACAAAAAAATGCCAATTAATATAGAATAAATCAACTTACCCATTACATTTTTTAATTTAATCATTCCACCCTCTCTTACTTTTATCATTTCTAATCAATAAAAACTCCGCTATTTACCCCATTAGAGGACAAAGTTCTCTAATGGGTAAACTATTTTTCTTCTTCCGCCGGTACTATCATCGGCGAATATTCAGATACACTGCCGTCATCATTTAATATCTTCTCTACTTGAGCTATATCAATTCCCAAATATTCCACAATATCGTCTTCCGTTGAAACTTCATACCAAATTATATCCTCATATTTTTCACTAATTTTAGCCTTAATCACCTCGCCATCCGTAGTATATATTGTTTCTGCGAAAATGGCTGTCGTCCCTAAAAGAAATGATATTATTATCCCCAATACTAAGATTCTTTTTAACATTTTTTCACCTCTTTCCTTAAATAATACAGCTATTTTCTCCCTCAATTAACACCCCAAAAATTATTCACTCGACAAGCGTCAAACATCCACGACCTTGAAGCAAACACCCAATTCTTAGCATTCATAATAGACAAATGACTATCTAATACTGAACTTTTAGGATTTAATATCCAACAACCTGATTCTGACAATGACATTAACGGATCAACCACCCACCAGCCAGGATCAAAAATCCAATATCTGCTGACAGATAAAATCAAAGGTTTATACTTATTCAAAATCATATCCCAAGAAGGAAAATGGAAAAGTTTAAGAATAACAAACATTTTTAATCCCTGCATAGAAATCACTCCCTTTTAACCAATTAGATTATACCATTTGTCAAATAAACCTAACAACCCGTAAAACTACTTTATTTATTTGCACATATTACTCTCCCATTAAACCCTTCCCTATAAATCTAAAGGTACTGTTTAAAAAAATAGTAAATTACTCTTCTGTTTCTATAATATTATGTTTAACCGCGTACTTTATAAGATCTGACGTTTTATGAAGCCCCAGCTTTTTTAAAAGATTGTTCTTGTAATTTTCTACAGTCCTGCGGCTAATAAAAAGAATTTCAGCAATTTCTTTAGCAGTCTTTCCTTCCACAATAAGACGCAAAATATCACTTTCCCGCTGGGTAAGAATTTCTTCAGCCAACGATTCTTTGCCTTCATGAGTAACTTTTTCTATCATATACTGAGAAACTTGAGGACTCATAAAAACCTCTCCCTTAATCACCTTACGTAAAGCAGGCAGGAGATCTTCTACCACATTCTCTTTATTAAGATACCCCTTAACTCCTAACTTTAACGCTTTAGCTATATAAATACTTGCCCGATGTACTGTAACCATAATAATCATTGTTTTCGGTGAAATATTATGCACCTGAGTAATTACATCAAGCCCGCTTTTCTTAGGCATCGAAATATCCAGAAGAAGAACATCCGGCTTAAACTTTTCTACATTCGAGATGACCTCTTCTCCATTAACAGCTTCTCCCACAACTTTATACTCTGCCTGACCGCGTAATATGCTTTTAATACCTTCGCGAATAACATCATGATCATCAGCAATTACTATCTTTAATGGCATATTCTCTCCTTCTTTTAAATATGGCATTGTCAAAAGTTTCTTGTTTTTTTAAACTCTAAATAAATCAAAAACATCAAACCCTAAACTAAAAACATTAATAAATACAGTGTTTTCTCTTAAATTATCTTATTTTAGATTTTGTATTTTTCTCATTTGAGTTTATTTAGAGTTTAGGATTTAGTGTTTAGTGTTTTCTAAAATAAACTACTTCTTCTATACTATTAGCTCCACGCTAATCTTAACCCCCTGGTCTAACTCACTCTTAATATCAAGCTTACCTCCAAGAAGTTCTATTCTCTCCTTTAACCCCTGCAACCCCAATTTTAGCTTATCTTCACGGCGGCGGCGAGGACGCGTAATAAAGTCATGATAATTAAATCCTTTACCATCATCGGTAACACTAAGATGCATCGAATGATCTTTTATCTGTAAAGACACCGTGACATTTTTAGCGTGGGCGTGTTTAACAATGTTTGTTAACGATTCCTGCGCCACCCTATAAAGGGTCAGGCTATATTCGGGAGCTAATTTTAAATCATGACCCGGCTTATAATACCTATATTTACAATGCGTTAATTTCTGATGTTCTAATACCAGAGCGGCAATACTTTCTACCAACCCCAAATCATCTAACTCCGGCGGACGTAACAACTCAGAAATATTATGGCCGCGATAAATCAAATTATCTAATATACCTTTACTCTTCTCAATCTTTTCCTTTTGACCACTATCTTCGATACTAATATTTTTCTCAATAAGCTCCAAATAAATTTTCAGCGCGCTTAAATCCTGGCTTAATTGATCATGAATCTGGCGAGACAAATTCTTACGCTCCTCTTCTTCCAACCGAATCATTTTACGAACAAGCCATTCCCGCCTCAGACGCTCCTCTGTAAGACTCCTATACACAAAAATCGCTATCGTTACCCCTAAAAGAATACTAAAAAATAAACTCACCAGCAAAACAGAAATAGAAACATTCTTCTGTTTATAGGTTAACTCTAACTGACTCTCAATATCCTTAAGGTTATTTTCACTTAAAGTGCTGGATAAAAATTCATCTATCCGATAAAACTTATTTTCAAATGATATAAGAAATTTATTTACCTGCTCCCTATCATCAACGGAACTATCTGCCAACTCAATAATCTTTTTACCGGTTCCTTCCAAATCTTTCACTAGTTTTTCAATAACCCCAACCCACTCTTTTTCTTGCTCAGAATCCACTAACATTTGGTATTGACTAACATAATCTTTAAATTTAGATGACGACTTCCTAATAAGGTTTATATCTGAAGCCATCGATGCCGCATGTAAATATTTAGAAATACGCCAAGATACATAATTACGCACGCCCATAGAATAAAACGCGTTTTCATTCTTCATCCCTAAAATAATTCTCTCTTTAGGCAAATATTTCCGTTCAAAATCCTCAAGGACCTTGGTTAAAATATGGATTTGAAGCAACCCCATAACGCAAATAGATACGGTAAGGACTAAAAATACTCCAAAACCGGCTAATAATCTCTTTTCTCTAAACTGTACTTTCATTATTTTTATGAATAAACTGGCAGGAAATCATAACTCATTGTACATTTATCATTTACTAATTTCCGCCCAAGGCGGATCAGCCTTTAATTAATGTGGCTGAACCATTTTAAATTTTCTAATTGATCTAATTTATTGTCTATTGTAGTTAGGTTAGAGTCAGGTTGCCGGTTTAGAAAATTAGGTCAGGTAGTTAGTATTTTTATACTTAACCCTAACCCAACTACCATACCGGCTTCTTGACCTTTACCAACCTACTTGACCGATTTATAAATAGATCAAGTAGAACTTCGTCATTATCAATTCTCTCCTTCTATCTCGAGTGTTCGCTTTCAGGGAAAATCTGCTGATAGACTACATCTTTAAGCCTGTTTATCCACTTTAGGACTTCATCTTTATCAACCGCGTCCGGCTTAAGCTCTAAATACTTTTCATAATGCAGTATCGCTTTCTCTGGTTCTAAATTAAAGTTTTCATATAAAAGGCCTAAATTATACTGTGCTTCAGCATTTTCTGACTCAAAACTTAAAGATTTTTCATAAGCGTTTACCGCCTTATTAAAAAGTTTAGCGGCAACATACGTTACCCCTAAATTGTAATAATATACCCCTCTCTCTTTTCTTAAAGTTTCTTCCAACTTCGTTACTTTATCTTTAAACTGAGCATGCTCCTTACTTAACTCTCCCTGCTCTACAGTCGCGGTTTGAGCTTTTTTATCCATCTCATCCGTCAAAGACGCCAACTGTTCCTTTAACTGATCTAGTCTTTCATCTTTTTCTTCCACCGACGATTTTACTTCCTCAAGCTCTTTCTGTAACTGCGCGGTAAACTTCGTATAATAAACCGCGTCTGACTGAAACTTTTCATTTTCTTTAACTATCTGCATTTTATCATTATCTAGACGTTTGATATCATCCTCAAACTTTTTAGCAATCTGTTCTGACTGCTCCATCTGAATTTGAAAACTACTGCTTTTCAAATATAAATTAACGGCAACCGCCGCGGCCGCGATAATCACCATTATAAGAAGTGTGATTGTTATTTTTTGAATCATAATATAATTAGTACCGGGCCGGCGCCTACTGTAAAACTCTCATAATATCTCTAGCTTTCTCATTATATTTACCGTAAGGATCCAGTTCCAGATATTCACGAAAACACTCCACAGCTATTTTAGAATCTTTCCTTTGATACTGATATAACAACCCCAAATAATAATATATCTGAGGAGCGCTCGCTCCTAAAGCTAAAGACTGCTTATAGGCATCAATAGCTTCATTATATAACTTTGATTTAACATACACCGCTGCTAACTGTTCGTAAAGCGCGGATTTTTCTTTTTTGTTTTTAGTCTTCTCATCAGTCAACGCCTCAGTAAACGCCGAAAGTTTACTCTTCAACTCTCTATTCTCCTCTCCAATTTCTGATGAGAACTCAGCAAACATCTCCATTTTATCGTTAATACATTGATCTTGTTGGGATAGACTTTGGTATGACTCATCAACTTCTTGGCGTTGAGCTGAAACCACATTTTCCTGCTGGGCAGCATTTATATCTCCCTGGAACTTATCTAAAACTTTATCTAAATTAAGAACACTATAATCTACTTTTTTTGTCGATACTTCTACTTCACCCACTAATGCTTCAGATACTTGAGTTACCGCGTCGTCTTTTACTGCTATGCCTTGTTGGGAAAGGAATTTATCTATTATCGAATCTCCTGAAGAAGTGACTGCTTCAGAAACAGACGTTTCTCCTTCCTTATCTACCGCTAATACTTTTAATTGAACGTTGACATTATCTAGATGCTGCTTAGCTTTTTTTGTCCAAGGATCAGACTCATCGCCTAAATCAACTCTCTTCTGCCAATATCGCGCGGATTCACGATAATTTCCTTTTTCTTCGTAAATCAAAGCTAAATTAGAATACGCGCTTATACATTGCGAATCGTTCTTCACGCATTCCAAATAATACTCTATTGCCTGATCGCACTGCCCCTTAGCTTCATAAATAATTCCGATATCATTATAAAGAATAGAATAAGAAGGATCTAATGTTAACGCCTGCTGATATAAACTCATCGCGATATCTATATCGCCTCTACTTTGCCCGGCGTACCCTTTACTTCGAAGTTCTCTCGCTCTTTCCTGTAATACGGTTAACTCCTTTGCCGAGGCATACGAAACATAAATAAAACCTATAATAAAAAAACATAACCATCTACAATTTGATGCCCACCACTTCATAAATTTATTGTACCCTAAAACCAATAAAAACTAAAGACTTAAACGAAATTATTTTATCTTCTGTGTTCAATTTATTCCTGATTTTCATGGTATGTCTTTCGATCCTTTCATCTTTCGTTGAATATCTGACTCTTTTTGTTTTCTCTCAGCGTCAGTTTTACGTAAAACCAGTTTTTCCACAGGGTGTTCAACTTTTTCAACTTCAATTTTCTCTATTTCATCTAAAACTATTTTTTCTTTCATATCCTCCGGCATAATATCCTCCGGAATAAATTTCTCGATTTCCGAGCCCTTTACAAATTCTTCTCCAGAAGTAAGCTTTGGCGTAATAAATATAACAGTTTCAGTTTTTTTCAAACGCCGATCACGATTACTAAACAACCCACTGATCAAGGGAATTTTCGAAAGAAGAGGATTACCTTCAATCGTGTCCCTATCCTCTTCCTTAATTAACCCTGCCAACATAATAGTAGAACCATCTTTAACTTTTACAACTGTTTCGGCTTCTGCCGTATCAACAATAGGAATTTCACTGTCTAAAGAAGTAGTCAACGTTGCCCTGACAGAACTTATTTCCGGTTTTATTTTCATAGTAATAAACCCGTCTTTATTTATCGTAGGCACTACGTTTAACTTAACTCCCACATCAATAAATTCAACTGCTTCAGCAGTAACAGTGGTCGTTCCCTGACTTTGAGTCTGGCTCACATAAGCTTCTCTAGATCCGACAAGAATCTTTGCTTCTTCATTATTCACAACACAGATACGAGGCCGCGACAAAATTTTCACGTCGGTATATTCCTGCAAATACTGCACCACCGCGTTATACCCATCAGAAGAAACTGTTCCCACACTTATCTGCTGATACGATGATAAACTACTACTGGCACCAAAATCACCGGATAAATCCAGCCCATGAAAATTGCACCGGTTAAACAACTTTTCCCATTCAATGCCCCTTCTAAATCTGTCATCTAAAGTAATTTCGAGGATTTCGGCTTCAATAAAAACCTGCCGTGACTCTTCATCAAAAGCCGCAATCATCTTTTCCATTTCCTCCAGTTTCTGAGGCAAATCTAAAACAAACACCTTACTGCTTCTCTCATCAACAACAACCTCTCCTGTATCAGCAGTTACAATATCAGTTAAACTAGATTTAATTTCTTCGGTTTTAGCATAGTTTAAATCAAACACCGCTATCTGAAGAGGTTTATCTAATTCTTTAACAGTTTTTTCCATCAATACTATATTTTCCGGAGTATCTAAAAGAATAATCACTCCCGCCGCTTTATCAACGATGATTTTACCTATATCGGACTTTATGCTTCCTAACGCGGAAAATATATTTTCCGGATTAGCATACTTTAGCGACAAACTCTTAAAAACCCTTTTCTCCACATAATCCCTGCCGTAATGGGCTTTATATTCTTTATCCGTCATTACAAAAAGAATTTTTTCCTTCTTTTCAACAGCAAGCCCCTGGCTAACCAAGATAACATCTATCGCGTCTTCGAACGTAACCTTATTTAAAAAAATATTAATACGTCCACCAATATTTTTACTGGGGACAATAGTTTTACCTGTTTTAATCGATAGCACCCTGAATAAATCGGTGATATCTACACCTTTTAAATCTAACGATATTTCTTCCCCATTTACATCAACATCCCCACCATCAGAATCAGCATCTCCCTCACTTTCTATGTCGGTATTTTGAGTTATTATAGCCGCAACTTGCGTATCAGCAGCAGTCTCATCAGCAGCAACAGTATCCCAAGCTACTTCAGAAATGACTTCTTCCTGCGCATAAATAAAATGAAGGCTGCTTACTATTAAGCATCCTGCGAAAAAAAGTAAAAAGATAACTCTTCTTATCATACCTTATAATTTTATCATAGAAAACCCAAAACAGAAGAACTTGATTATAATTTTTTATAAATAAAAAGCGACATTTACTTTTAGTATTCTTTTAGTCCTTTTAACTTAGACCAAAGTTCTTCGGATAAATCCAAAGGTTGAGCAACCTCAGTTGATATCTCCTGACGACCAGTATAAACTTCAGAGTCGCCTAACTTCACCAAAACTTCTTCATCCAAAGCTCCAGTAATAATTCTGGGAGTAAGAAAAACAATGAATTCAACCCGCTGCTTTAAATTGTCGCGATTACTGAAAAGAGCGCCAATAATAGGAATCTTCGATAATCCGGGAATCCCATAAACAGTATCACTATCCCTATCTTTTATCAACCCCGCGACCATAAGAGTTGTCCCATCTTTAACTTTCACCGTAGTCTCAGCTTCAGACGTATCAACAACAGGGATTTCACTACCCTCTGAAGTAGTCAGCGTTGAACTTATTGAACTTACCTCCGGCTTAATCTTCATCGTAACAAACCCTTCTTTATTAATTGTGGGAGTAACATTAAGCTTAATTCCTACATCAACAAACTCTATAGCTTCAGCGGTAACTATTGTGTCTTCCGCTTGGCTCTGCGTCTGAGACACATAAGGTTGCCGTGTTCCGATAAGAAATTTTGCTTCCTCATTATTAATTACCACCATCTGCGGCTGCGACAACGTTTTAACTTCCCCCTGAGTTCTGAGAAAATCTAATAAAACATAATACTCATCATCTTCTATCGCCCCTATATTAACTCTGCCAAAATAAGTTAAACTTTTAGAAAAACTGCTTGTTAAAGAGAAATCACCGATCCTTCGCCAATCAATACCGCGCTGATTTTGATCAGTAAGAGTAACCTCAACAATTCTTGCCGCAATAGCAACTTGCCGACTTCCTTCATCAAAAGCGGTAATCAACTGACTAATTGTGCGTATCCGCTCCTGAAAATCAGAAACTACCACTTTAGAAGTTCGCTCGTCAATAACAACCTTGCCCACGTTAGGAGTGAGAAAATTCCCTAAATACTCCTTTAGGATAGTAGGACTAGCGTAATTCAAATCAAAAACTATCGTCCGTAACGGTTTATCCAACTCATCGATCGCCTTCTGCATCAACGATAAAATATCAGGCGCGTCAATAACAAGAAAAGTCCCTGTATCCTCATCAACAATAACCTTACCAATTTCAGATTTCAATTCATTTAATACCGCGGAAACATTACTCGGCTTAGCATATTTAAGTTTAAAGCTTTTATACACTCTTCGTTCATTAAACTTAACACCAAAAAGGTTTTCATATTCAGCGGCGCTCATAATCGTAAGGATATTCCCCTTTTTCTCATAAGCTAAATCCTGACTAAGCAAGATCACATCTAAAGCATCATCAAAAGTAACCTTATTCAAAAAAATGTTCATTCTTCCCTTTACTTCCTTACTAGGCATAATCGTAAATCCGCTTTTAATAGCTAAAATCTTAACCAACTCTCTAATATCCACATTTTTTAAGTCTAAGGAAATCAACTCATCCTTACTTTCCTCTACATTAATACTGGCATCAATATCCTCATTATCCTCTGCCCGGCAAGAAGACAAAAACCTACCTTCTGGCATAAAAAAAACACCCAAACATACCAAAATTAACCCCAATATGAAAAACTTTTTTGATCTAACTGTTTTGAACATTTTATGTTTAATATCGGGCGATTCGTGAATCGCCCCTACAATATTTATTAATTTGATAATATACGGGCACAAAATATTACGCCCCTAATGTATCTTCATCTTAATTCCATCTCACTTCCTTCCACCTCTATCACAACCTTGTTTCGATAAATCTTCTTTATTTCCATAAACCCTAATCGATCGCCAACAGATAAAAGATGAGTTTTTTCTTCATTCGTATCTTCAACCATAACTTCAGGATGAGTTTCTGACCATATAATCCCCACCAATTTTAACCCTTCAAGAAGCCGATAGATATCCCCTTCGGTTAAATCCTCCCCGCTTTTGCCTTTAGCGTCATCTTTGGGCGGAATAAAACTAAATATATTACGTTTCCTTGCCGAGGACATACCTTCATCTAAACTTACCTTTAAGTAAGCCTTACTCTCTTTCATGATACTAAAATCGGAGCTTATGATTTCGGAAGCAACTAATCTTTTATCGGTATTACCTTTCAAATAATAAAAATATGCTACTAAAAAAACCGTAACAAGAACACATCCTCCCGCTAAAAGTTTATTAATCGTCCTCAATTTTAACAGCTGAGAGATATTGCCGGAACTTGGAAGAGAAACGGAAGACAACATAGATTTACTTTCGGAAAATTTTTTTTTAAAAATACCGAAACTTTTATCTTTACCAGCGGAAGGATCTTCTATTATTCTAAGCAACTTATCTTCGGGAGTCATTTTATCTTTGCTCATTATTTTTTAACTCCTTAAATAATTGCCTTAGAAGTCATAATCTTACTGAGACAGCTCTAAATCATACATCATCTCTTTAGCAACTACCCCTTTAATGGTCTGGGACCCAACAACCGGCTGACTATCCATCACTAAAGATTTCAAAGCGTTATGACATACCATAGCAATACGCCGAGGGTATCCTTGCGTATTTTTATAAATTTCGCTCACGGCTTCGTCAGTAAAAAACTTCGGACCATACTTATACCCTGCTTTTTTTAACCTAAACTCGATCATTTCTCTTGTTTCATCCTCATCTAAAGGATTTAACAAATACCTCAAACTTATCCTATCCCACAAATTATTCATCTGACGCAGCCGCGGCAATAACTCAAGCTGACCCATAATAATCACCTGCAGCAATTTATATTCGTTTGTTTCATAATTTAATAACACCCTCAAGATTTCTAACGAGAGAGAATTTAATTTTTGGGCCTCATCAATTAGTAACACTACCGTTTTGTTTGTTTCCACTCCCATTTTAAAAAGATAGTTTTTTATTACTTCTTTAAAGTCTAAAATATTAGGCTTATCCGTTTTCATCTCTATGTTAAAAGTCCTAATCAAAGAATCTAAAAAAAGCTCTTCGGTATCATAGGTAGGGTCCAAAATCATATGAAAAACAATATCTTGGCGCGCCCCCAGCATCTGAAAAAGTTTCCGTGAAAGAGTAGTTTTACCGGTACCAACATCGCCAAGAACAACACTTAACCCTCTCCGTAACCGTATCTCTATCATTATACGCATTAAGGCGGCGTGATGCTCCCGTGATTCATAAAAAAATTCAGGATCCGGACTTGTAGAAAACGGTTCTCGATCTAAACCTAAAATATTATAATAACTCATTATTAAACCTCAAAATAAACTACACCCAGAATATTAGTATATCGAAGTATTTATATATTACTATAAAAATGTTACAGTTTCTTTTCATCAGTCCCCTATCACAGCCAAGATCTAATCATCATTCGTTTTATTCAATAACAAACAAATAAGCTTATGATTTAAATCCCAACTAGTTTTTTTCTAATTAAATTTAGCGGATATCCGTTTTTACTCAGCGTTGAAATTCTGTTCAACCGATACTTCACAGTTTGAGAGTTATACACTCTTTGATTGCCTTCTTTTCTTAAAAGAGGCAGCAAACCTATAGCAGTATAATAATTCACAGTATGATACGGAATGTTAAATTTTTTAACGATATCCTGTGCCGAAATAGTTTTCCCCTTCATCACTCACCACACCCTTTCTTTATTTATCGAACCAACACGTTACCACAAACATATTGAGAATCTATTTACCCCCACCTAAAATATTTTCATGCTTGGACATATTTATCTCAAACAAAAATCCACAAGAAAAATGTTTCATAGTTTTTACAGTTACAGTAATTACTCTAACTACTATAAAAATAGTATATATTATATATATAGCACATACAGCAACTTTGTCAACAGATTATCCTCACTCTCAACCGCCTTCATCTAAATAAGCTAAAATACTAATTTCTAAAAGCTTCTTCCATAAACAACAAAAAGCATTGCCGCCCTAACCTAAAAGCTCTCGGGAACTAAAATGGCGCTGTTGCGAAATACCCCAAAAGTGTCATCCCCGCGAAAGCGGGGATCCAAAACATTAATGGAATCAATGGATTCTGGATTCCCGCTTTCGCGGGAATGACAGAAAACGTTATTTCGCAACAGCGCCAATATAGAATCAAAAAGCACTGTAAACACATCATTCAAACAATACAATTTATTTAGGGTTTAGAATTTGGAGGTTAATGTCGGAAATTTTTATCTATGAAATTAGTACATACTAATCATAAAAAGAATACCTTTTCTCACCATCATAACCGCGATAGCAGCTAATAATAAACTCATGACTTTAGATAACGCTTTAGATCCAGATTCGCCTAAAATTCGAGTAAACAGTTTTGCCAAAGAAAAAACAATACCGGCTATTATAATGTTGGCTAAAACAGCTATTAACGTCGCTACCATACCGTATTCTTCCAATATCACCAACGACGTTGTTAACACTGCCGGACCGACAATTAACGGTGTGCCTATAGGGACAGCACCAACTTCTTTGCTAGGTATACGGCGGCGTTTACCAGGAGTAATTATATCCATTATGCCTATACAAAACAAAATAACCCCTCCTGCCACCATAAAATCATACATGGTTATATTCAACAGTTTAAATACCGTCCTGCCTATAAAGATAAACACTATAGCTAAACACATCGCGGTCATCACTGACTGCAAAACAATTTTCGACCGTTTATCTTGTTTTATACCTTGAGTAAGAGAAACAAAAAGAGGTAAAACTCCTATGGCATCAACAGCTACAAAAAGGGGAATAAAGGCTAAAAAGACTTCTTTTCCTAAGCTCATACTAAAACCTCCATTATTTTAAACCATTGAATTATATTAGATATTGTAGGGGCGGACCTTGTGTCCGCCCGTTATAATTTGTTTGATATTTATCGGTTAATCTATTATGTTGTCCAAAACCTATTCTTTCGACCAACCACTCCATCAATAACCATATATTTGTCCGGTGCCATTTTTAAAGATTCACTAACCAGTTTATTAAAAGCGTAAAGCTCAACGTGCTTCCCGTGACGTTCTTTTATCTCATAAATAAGTTCCGCGAAATCTGAGTCCCCCGATATAAGCGCCGCGGTATCATACTGGTTCATAAACGCTTTCGTCAACATGTCTAAGGCGATTTTTACGTCAATCCCTTTTTGCATCCACACTTTACCCACCTTCATAAGACGCCCCAGCTTAAATTCGAAATAAGGAATATTCAGTTTAATATTTTTCAGATAAAGATGTTGCTCCTGATAAGTCTGCGGATTCTCTTCTTTACTCAGCGCGGCAGAATAGTAGTAACATCTCATCATTTTACGCCCGTCAGTTATCCAATTTATAATGTTATCCCATCGAATATCTTTTAACCGAACAGGCCCTCTTACCCCTTTTATATCTCTCATACTCTGAATAACGTATTCAGCATCAATAAAAATCATCAATCTGTTCATTCTCTTCCTCCTAATCTTATTTACGAACCTTCTTTGCTTTAGTAATATATAACTCCAATCCTTTCTTGCCCCGCTTAAATTGAGACAACAACACTTCCGCTTCATGAAAAGGTAAAGTTACAAACGAAAATTTATCAAGGATTTTTATGTCTTTAATTTTATCGTTCGAAATGTTACACTTCTCCTTAATGAAATCTATAAGCTTACGCGGAGTCAAACCATCATCTCTACCGTGAGTTACAAACAACCTCGTTTTACCTTTAGTATCCACAACCGCCGATTCGATTTCAACGTATCGTTTCTCATCCAATTCGCTATGAAACGAATACTTCAACAGCGCCGCTAATAAATCTTCAGGGTTATTCTTTTCCAAAAGTTCCTTCGACATTTCATGATACACGTTCGGAAGTTGCGATTTAACAAGGTCTTCAATGTTAGATTTTATTCTGGCTTTCTTTATTTTAATAACATCTTGAACTTTAGGCAGCTTTGCCTTACGAATATCTGTTTTTGAATCTCTACTAATATACTGCAGTTTTCTATATTCTGACGGTGTTATAAAAGTTATGGCGTTACCTTCCTTACCTGCCCTACCCGTTCGCCCTACTCTATGAATGTATGACCGAGAATCTTGAGGAAGCGCATAATTAATTACGTGAGTAAGGTCACAAACATCTATTCCTCTAGCAGCCACATCTGTCGCGACTAAAATATTAATCATGCGTTTTTTAAACTTATTCAATATTCTTTCCCGTAACGCTTGAGACATATCACCGTGTAAAGCGTCGGCGTCGTATCCCCGTTCCATCAAGCGATTACCAATAGTGTCAACGTCCACTTTAGTCCGGCAAAAAATCAGCCCGTAAAAATCGTCTTCGATATCAATAATTCGACAAAGAGCGTCAAACTTATCAGCCATAGAAACTTCAAAATAAATCTGGTCTGTTTTACTTATCGTAAGCTGACCCGTGGTGACTTTGAACAGATCATATTCTTTCATGTGCTTTTTAGCAATCTGCAGTATCTCATTAGGCATGGTTGCGGAAAACAACATGGTCCGTTTTTGGGCATTAGTATTTTTCATGATTTCTCGAACATCCTCTAAAAACCCCATGTTTAACATCTCATCAGCCTCATCTAAAACAAGATAAGAGATCTTATCTAGTTTCAATGTACCTCGCCTAAGATGATCCAGTATCCTTCCTGGCGTTCCAACCACAATATCAATACCTTTCTGCAAACTTCTTAACTGCAGGCCAATTGACTGCCCTCCGTAGATAGGCACAACACTTAACCGTTTATTTCCTTTTAACGACATGATTTCTTCCGCTACCTGAATAGCGAGTTCCCTCGTCGGCGTAAGAACGAGCGCGCCAACTGTCCTTGAAGAGTCCGGTAATAACTCAATTATAGGAAGGCCAAACGCCGCAGTCTTCCCTGTACCAGTCTGAGCCTGACCGACAATATCTTTTTCTCCCCTAAGTATCGCTGGTATAGTCTTTTTCTGAATCGGGGTAGGCTCTTCAAACCCTTTACGCTGTAACACTTTTAACGTATTTTCCGATAATCCTAAGCTTCTAAATGATTCCATATTTCCACAATCTTCTTTCATAAAACTAAACTCCTAAAAAGAACATATCGCAAGCGCAAATAAGCTCACAATAGAATTATTAATAACCACGACAATCCCTTGCTATTATGCACCCGCGCTAAAATATCCTTTATTTTCAAGCTAACACTACCTACACAAAACCTAATGCTATATTATACCAGTAACTTGGAAAAAAATACACAAAAAGAATGGGATTCCTGTAATGGGTGAGTCTTTATGGGATTCCTACGGAAGGCAATAATGATATAGGGTTAACATTGGAATTTTTAGCAAATTCTTCCAGTGTCCACAAGAACCATTCTTCAAGTGTCTGATTTTTTAATCTTTTAGCAGCAGTG
>JAHISK010000140.1 GCA_018818105.1 Candidatus Omnitrophota bacterium
AAAAATTGTGTACAACACAATGATTTTGGCGTTTAAACAAGGTGTAAAAGTAATTTTGACTTTACCTACTGTGTTACATAGGGTTATAGAAAAAACATCACATTTAATAAGAAAGAACCGAAAAGATAATCCTTCCCTGTTTAAGACTATTGCAATATCTAAATCTAACGTTAAAATACGTTCTTATGGTTATATCTTAGAATACTGTGCCTGCGTTTGATTACACAAATTTCCACCAGAGGAGGATCAGCCCCTGGCTGAAAAACTTAATTACCGAGATTAAAATTTATTTAAATATAATTTATGGAAAAAGTTACAACTACAATTATTGGTGCCGGAGTCATTGGATTAGCTGTTGGCAGAGAACTTGCTAAATCCTTTGATAAGGATATTTTTATTGTTGAAAGAAACTATGCCTTCGGACAGGAAACAAGTTCTCGAAACAGCGAAGTAATTCATGCCGGTATTTACTACCCCTCAAGCTCCTTAAAAGCAAAAACTTGCACAGAAGGAAGATGGATGCTTTATGAGTTCTGCCAAGACAACAATATAAACCATAAAAAAATAGGCAAACTTATCGTAACTCTTAATGATAACGAAATCGCTGATTTAGAAAAATTACTGCAAAAAGGACTAGAAAACGGCGTAGAAGATTTAACCATTCTGACTAAAGACCAAATAAAAAAAATTGAACCCAATATAAAAACTGACGCTGCTATCTATTCGCCGTCTACCGGTATAATAGATTCTCACGGATTTATGAAAAGACTTCTTCTTGATTTTAAAAGTACCTCCGGCGAAATAATTTTCAATACAACAGTCGTCGGTATTGATAAAACACCCGAAGGTTTTAAAATTCACGTAGAAGATAGGAGTGGAGAAAATTTTAGTTTTCTAACTAAAATCTTAATTAACTGTGCCGGATTAAACTCTGATAAAATAGCATTATTATCCGGAATAAAAAATCCTGACTATAAACTACACTATTGTAAAGGAGACTATTTTAGAATAAGCAATAACAAAGCACAATTTCTCAATAAATTAGTTTACCCTGTACCAGTAAAAAGGGGAGGGGGATTAGGAATCCACGCCACATTAGATTTAGGCAACGGCTTAAGATTAGGCCCCGATGACGAATACGTAGAAACAATTGACTACACAATAGATGAAACAAAACGTAATTTATTTTATGAAAAGACTAAATCTTTTCTTCCCTTTATTAACTCAGAAGACCTAACCGCTGATACCAGCGGGGTACGGCCTAAACTACAAGGAAAAAACCAGGATTTTAGAGATTTTATAATAAAAGATGAAAGCGAAAATAATCTGGTAGGTCTTATAAATCTTATCGGCATTGAATCTCCCGGATTAACCGGCGCGCTTTCTATCGCGAAAAGGGTAAAAGAACTTGCGAAAAAATTTATTTAGTTTTTTTGGTTCTTTCTTAAATAAGTTGCGATAACATATATAACTCTTTACATTGTAAAGAGATGACGAAAATTTCTTTTATGAAGTCTTGATGTCCGGATGGAAAGCTTCATCAATCTAACAACTATATCTTTTGCTTTGATTATTACTCTTTTTAATTGCCAATACGGGTTTAGGACTCAGATGCGAAATAAAAGAACTATTTTTTGTTGTCTCTTTATTCACCTTTTATAAAAAAAAGCCTTTTTTTTCTAAAATATATTTTTTATTTTTACCTGCCCAAATATTTTTTTCACAATTGATAATTTTATAAACCCCGGATTAATACTTAAAGCGTTAGCAGCTCCGCAACTTACCGCAATCTTTGAGCTATCAGAAAAACTTTTACCATTTATAAAGCTAGATATGAATCCGGCGATAAACGCATCCCCACATCCAACAGGACTCTTACGTTTAATTTTAGGAGGAACCGCCAACAACATTTCTTTTCCATTAAAAACAACGGCGCCTTTTGATCCCATAGTAATAGCGGTGATTTTAATTCCCTGTTTATAAAATTTATACGCCGCCTTTTTAATTCCTGAAAGATTTGATAACTTCTGCTCTATAATCTGTTCTGATTCATACAAGTTTGGCTTTATCATGAACGGTTTCTTTTTAATCCCAAGGTTAAAAGCCTTACCGCTAGTATCTAGCACACTTATCACTTTTTTTCTATTAGCAATATCTATTAATTCCCCATAAAAAGAATCACGGACGCCCGGAATATTCCTTCCTGAAAAAATAGCCACTTGCGCGTTCTTAAGTAAAGAATCAAACTTCTCCTCAAATACATTCAACTCACTCTTTCTAACTTTTTCTCCGCGTTCTAATACTCTCGTTATCGTATTGTAATCCGGATCAATAATAGTAAGACTTGTGCGCGTATTACCACAAACCGGCGTAAAATCATGATTTATTCCTTCTTGATTTAACTGCTGCTGTATATATTCTCCCGAAGTTCCGCCGATAAAACCACAAGCTGTTGTATTCACATTAAGATTTTTTAATACTCTAGCAACATTTATACCTTTACCACCAGCACTCACAGAAAGGAATTCTTCACGGAAATCTTTACCAACCTTAAAGCCAGAAACGCTCACTATCTTATCAATGGCAGGATTTAAAGTGACCGTTAAAATATATTGTTTCATAATAACCTATTGTACCATTAAATGGAATTGTTGCAAAATGCGACAATTCCTGATTACATAGATTAATTCAAGATTACAATGATTGAAAACATTAGTAATGGGTGAGTCTTTATGGGATTCCTACGGAAGGCAATAATGATATAGGGTTAACATTGGAATTTTTAGCAAATTCTTCCAGTGTCCACAAGAACCATTCTTCAAGTGTCTGATTTTTTAATCTTTTAGCAGCAGTG
>JAHISK010000141.1 GCA_018818105.1 Candidatus Omnitrophota bacterium
ACACTGCTGCTAAAAGATTAAAAAATCAGACACTTGAAGAATGGTTCTTGTGGACACTGGAAGAATTTGCTAAAAATTCCAATGTTAACCCTATATCATTATTGCCTTCCGTAGGAATCCCATAAAGACTCACCCATTACCACTGAAAGCTGAAAATAATTGACAAAGGTAACGGCGAAGTCTTTATCCGCTTTTTAGGTTCCCGCAAAGAAAAAAACGCATTAATCGGCGCGGGGTTTAGGTGGTAGATTTTTTGCCAGAAATATATTGACAAAACTGTAATTTTAGCGTATATTTTTCTATGTAATAGGTAAAATTAATGAATTATGACGAATGGGAGGCTTAATTATGGATAAAAAAGAGATATTTGACATATTAGATAGCTGGAATGAATGGGCAGGTCCAAAGGATATTGGGCTTATGAGAAATTCCTATGTTGATAGGCTAGAGGGGTTGATTCAAGGTTCCAATCAAGTTATAACGATTACCGGGCCCCGGAGGGCTGGTAAGTCATATATTATGCGTCAAATGGGAAGGCTTCTGGCAGAGAATGAGATAAAAAAAGAAAATATCCTTTTTGTTAATTTTGATGATCCTCGTTTTTTATCTCTGGATACTAAATTGCTGATTCAAATATACGATATTTATCGGGAGTTTATGTCTCCCACGGATACCCCATATATCTTTTTGGATGAGGTTCAGGAAATTTACGAATGGGAAAAATGGGTCCGAATGATGCATGAATTGAAAAAAGCCAAAATAATAGTATCCGGTTCAAACGCGCATCTTTTGAGCCGTGAGCTTGGAACACTTTTAACGGGAAGGCACCTTGATCTTAATGTTTTTCCTCTTTCATTTACGGAATACTTAATGTTCAACAATATAGAAATTAAAACATCTTTGGATATAGATAGAAAAAAAACTGAAATAATGGGCTTTTTTCGAAAGTATATGGAGAACGGATCTTTTCCGGAAGTTACCTTGTCAGATAAAAAAACAGAGATTCTACTTAATTATTTTGATGACCTTTTGACAAAAGATCTTATGAAAAGATTTCGCATCAGGAAAACCAATGCCATGAAGGCGTTGATCAAGTATTATCTGAGCAATGCCGGTAATCTTATGACTTTTTCTTCGATTGGAAAATACCTCGAAATAACTTCCGATACAATTGAGAAATTTTCCGGATATCTTGAGGATGTGTACCTTATTTTTCAGCTAAAGCGTTTTTCATTTAAAGTAAAAGAGCAGGAAAAAAGCCCGCGGAAAATCTATGCTATTGATACAGGGTTATGTAACGCGGTTGGGTTTAGATTTTCTGAAAACATAGGTCGATTAGCGGAAAATATTGTTTATCTCGCCCTAAAACGCAAGCAAATAGTTAGCCCACAAATTGAGTTATTTTATTGGAAAGATGTTCAGCATCGAGAAGTTGATTTTGTTATCAAGGATGGTTTGGGTGTAACAAATTTAATTCAAGTCTGTTGGAATATGCGAGATGAAAAAACAAAAACCAGAGAATTGAGAAGTCTACAAAAGGCCATGAAGGAATTAAAAGTTAAAAACGCTTTAATAATAACAGAGGATGCCGAAGAAGAAAAAAAATTGAATGGGTTTACGGTAAAAACCGTGCCTTTATGGAAATGGCTTTTGACAGAAGAGGGGGGCTAACTCAATGACAAATAATCTTGGAGGTTGATATGGTTAAGAAAAAGACTAATGTGGATGTTTGGTTTGAGCGAGAAACTCAACATAAAAGAGAAGCTTTAGAAAACGCGTCAAGATATTTTGATGAGAATGATAATTTGACAGTCAATACCTTAGAGGCAATATATGGTAAGGAAAGTAGTTTTGGAACACAGCAGAAAAAACGCGGCATCGATGACGCTGCTGGACATTTTCAATTTGAAAAACCTACTGCTAAAGAATATAACTTGACGGCTTCCAAGAATAATGATCAGCGTTTTGATATTGATTATGCGTCATCAGCAGCCGCGCGATATTTAAAAGACTTAAACAGTATATTTAGTAAGAAAACCAGCCTATCAAAAAATTTAAAATCTACTCCTGTAAAAAGTAAATCCAAACGGAAAAAGTTTGTGCTTGCTGCCTATAATGCTGGGCAGGGTAGGATTGCCCGGGCGCAATCTTTAGCTGAACAAGCTGGAAAAAATCCCCAAAAATGGAATGATGTAAAGAAGTTCCTTGAAGCTGCCGGTGCTACTAAAAAGAAAACAAAAGAAATCTGTGAGTATGTTGATTTAATCCTTAGATATGAGGCTGAGTTTGCTGAAAAATCAATAGCTGATAAGAGAGTGAAAAATAAGAAAGGCAAGAAGCCAGTGAAGAGGTGTGCTTCTGGGCATTGGGTTACAATAGATGATCGTCCAGTTTTTATCTGTGATTAACACTATGAAGAAGTTAGCTTATTACGCGACTATTTTTTTTATTATCAGAACAATTATTTCCTTGCCAGTAAGTTATGCCTCGAATTTAGATAATAGGTTAGGGGAAATTTATTCAACTATTATCCCTGGAGAAATTCGTAGGAATTTTGATCAATATATACGACAGCATCAAGATTGCCCTGAGTGTAAACCTATGGTTATCGACGGTGATGAATTTATCGATATCTATAGCAAAAAGTTTATGGTTATAGACTTAAAAAATAATAGTTTTGGCGGTATTTGGGCAGTCATTACGATGAAAGAGGATCGACAACAATTTTTTCAACTATGGCTATATGATATCGAAGAAAATGTATATGCATTGCGTAGTATTTCAAAGTTAATCAGTATAAGAGATAATGAATTTATTAACGAAATTTCGGCTATAAAATACAACGATTTTTGGTTATAAAATAAGCAGAAAACCGATGAATGATCGGGATGTATTTTAATTCCGGGGACAGCACCATAATTCCCAATTCCAATGCCTAACCATGTTTATAGAATGTATACAGTATACCCTGCAACCTGAAACCCGCGACTTGTAGTCTGTAATATTATTTAGAAATCTAAAAGTTTTGAAGGAGTAATTTTCAACGCCTTGGCAATTTTTTCGATAGTTTCGATTTTTATATTGGGTGAGTTCTTACCTTCTATTTTCTGGAGATACTTGTAATCAATATCCGCCATCTCGGAAAGTCTCTCTTGAGTGAGCTTGTTCTTCTGGCGAATTTCTTTTATCTTTTTTCCCAGCAGTAATTTTATAGACTTTTTCATGTACCTTATTATGCCACGGTGTTTTGTTTTTGGCACCTATCTCTGCGCTTAAAGTCAGCTTATTCCTAAAGGAATTATGCTAGATGTTATTTAAAAATCCAACAATTTAGATAAAGAAAGATTGAAGGCTTTGGCGAGTTTTTCCAGAGTAGAAATTTTTACATCACAGGGCTTTTTGCTTTCAAGCCTTTGGATGTGTTTGTATTCAATATTAGAAAGTTCGGAAAGCTCCTGCTGACTATATCCTTTCTTTTGTCTTAAACTGCGCAAATGATTTGAAAAGATTATTTTAATATCTTTACTCATAATAAAGTACTTTACCGTATAATAAAAGATATTGACACCTTCTTAGTAAGGTGATAGTGTGTGATGCTATAGCCTTATGTATAAGGTGAAATGTCTATGAAAGTAGCTTCAGGAAGTAATAGTTAGATGAATATGAAAATAGATAGAGATAGACAAATGAAAATTTTAATAGTAGATGATGACGAAGGGACAAGGGAAGCTTTAAGGTATATGCTTGAAAGAGAAAAATTTATAGTAGAGGAAGCAGAGAATGGTTTGGAGGCGTTAGAAAAGGTTGCAGAAAGTAAACCGGATATTATTCTTC
>JAHISK010000142.1 GCA_018818105.1 Candidatus Omnitrophota bacterium
GATAAAATCGGAGCGATAAACGGGATGAATTATATTTTAACCCGCAACGGCAAAGAAAAAGTTAATAACGAAAAGCTTTACCCCGCGTTTAATAAGATATCCGAGAAGATTAAAACGGCGGGCGGGTTTGTGTTTAGGCTTTATTCCGGCGATGAACTGGGAATTGTATTACCGGCGTATTCAAAGTGGATGGTTCAGAATGTGTTTGGGCAAATAATGAGAGAGCTTCAGGGTTTAGATATGTATATATCCGCCGGCGGGGTTAGGGTAAATGAGGTGGGTATTCAGGCGGATAGAGATTATCACGCGTTGTTTGGCAGAATGTACCGGTTAGCTAATTATAAACTTGATCTCGCGAAAGACTATATGGGTAATAAAGTTGTTTTAGATGAAGTTATCGAACCGGTTCATAACGATGATGAAGGGGTAATCGTGTTTAGGAATCAGCGAGACGGGAAAAAAGTAAAAGAGGTGCTTTCTAGGGAATATGAATCGTTTAAAGAAAGATTCGTACCGGGAGTATTTTATCCCGATCAGGTTGAGAAAGAATATGGTATCTTAAAGTTTAGTCCGTTTAGATATTTCGTAACCAAAAACATGGAATCAGACAATCAGCCTTTTATAATGTTGCGAATCTCGCCGGTATTTAGGAATAAAGGGCGTATCGAGAATTACGTTAAGGGTAAAAGCTCAGCTGAACAGCAGGATTTAATATCGTTATTTTATCCGGATTACGTTAGGTTTAAAGGCGTAAACGGCGGGTTTGGGTTAAAAGGTGGCGACGATATTATCGCTTCTATGGTTTACGCGGTTATAAATAATTTACCCGCGGCATGGAGAAATCAAGCGGTTATCACGCATATCCCGCCGGAAGAGGTTATGCTTTTAGTTCCGGTTCGAGAGGGGGTAATTAGGCAGGAGTTATTACAGCAGGCCGCGGTTATGGTTGACGGTATTAATAAGACAATAGAAGAGTTAAGCGTCGTGGAAGTTAAGCTGGAAGCTAATATCGTATTTTCTGAAGATTTTTCTATCGCCGATAAATTGTTTAACGCCTTAGATTTACTCAAAGTTTCTGACCGTGCGGCAGAACATGCTATCACCGGCGTATTTAAGAGTAAAGTTAAGGTGTATACATTAGAAAAAGCTGAAGCTATTTTCGAAGATGCTCGTAAATATGAAGTTCATAAAGCGGAAATTTCCCGCAAGATTTGGGATGAATATAAGATGAACCTTTGTGTCCGAGAGTATTTTGAAGAGATAGAAGTTTTAGGAATGATAGATGGGAGGCCTGTTATCGCGAATTGGTACAGTCAGGTGGAAGCGTCTAATCCGGAAGGGTCAGTAAACGCGTTTAGCTTGTTGGTTGAATCAGCTTCTCCGGTATTGGAAGAAGAACAGGGAATTTTAAAAAGCCATGAAATAGTATTACCAGAAAAGGGGCAAGAGTTAAGTAATAATTATTCTACATATATGGAAATAAATGACCTTAAAGAGAGGATAGAAGAAGATGTATTAGTTAATAGGGAAAATTCTTTAATGTGTAATTATTTTAAGATTATTGAGAGATCAGATTACGCTAAACGCGCTACGCTAGAATCTAACGGTTTTTCCGATGGGTTTTTGGATGGCGGATGCGGTAGTAGTCAATTAACCAGACGGTTAATAGAAATAGAGCTACAAAAATTAATGATAATAGGGCGGTTAATGTCATTTTATATCTCCTTTGTTTTGTCCCGGGGACAAATTAGAAACCCAACAATAAATGCTAATCCTGAAATAAGAAAAACAATAAGCCTTACATCTTTGAAGTTTTCAAAAAAACCGCTTACGCATGCGGCAACGACAGTAAGTTTGAATATGTCAAATAATGCTTTAGATGTGATGTCTCTGCGGTTATTATGGATAAATCTTTTCATAAATTTAACTTATCATGTATCAGAAATACTGTCAATGCAAAATTTTATCAACCAATTTATTACCTACGCAGTGAAAAAAAACGCTCAGTATTCAGGATTCATGATTCAGAGTTTAAAAAATAATTATTGTTTACCTATATATATATTAAATCGACTATCGACTATCGACTATCGATTGTTGACTAATGTAGTTGCAGGAGGCCTCTTACTTGTCGCCTCCCCGATAGAAGTAGTGGCCTCTGGGGTAACGTTTAACAGACAACAGCCTAAAAGAGAATTTGGTCGGATGTCTGAAATTAAAGGAGGTGTGGTATGGTTGAAAGGGTGGAATTATTTGACTTCAACGCGGGATATGCGGGTATCGTGGGTTTTAACATTGTCTTTGATTTCGGCGATGTCTGTTTTCATTGTTCGGATATCTTCTTCCATTATTGCCATTTTACCATTTATTTTGGTGAGATCGTGTTTTATTCCGGATACATTCAAATTTATCATCGTGATGCCTTCTTTATTTCGCGCAACCATACCGTTTGTTGAGTCTAATTTATCATTTACACTATCTAACTTTTCGCCAAATAGTTTAAATTGGCTTTCAAGCCTTTCAATAAGCATTCCTACCTGGGTAGGGGTGAATGGAGAAGTTTTAGGCTTTTCGGGAGTATTTTTAGGTTTGGTCTTTTTAGTTTTCATAACAAGATATATGTTAAATTGTAGAAGCGATTATGTCAAGAATAAAGTTAAAGCTGTGGAAGAGGATATCCTTGCTAAATTAAATGCGTTATTGATTAGTGAAGTTGCCGGAGGCCTCTTACTTGTCGCCTCCCCGATAGAAGTAGGGGCCTCTGGGGCAACGTTAATAACGAGGGAAGAAGGAAGATGGACGAAGGATGTAATTCGTCCTTCATCCATCGTTTTTCGTCCTTCGTTTAAAAATGGAGGTGTGGTATGTATACCAGAACAGTTACAGGGTTACCAATTGGGTTACGTTTCACTCATCTTGTTGTGTCAACTAGCGATGGTGTTATCTTCGCGTCAGCGCGCGATACTAACAACCGCATTTACAATTTTCTTATTGACGAGCAGAAGGGAGTTGTTCGAGAACAAGTTCAACGGCATTTTGAAGCAGTCAGAGGAAAAGCAGCTAAGTTTATTCGCAATGTTATTAAGAGGTCGTCAGGCAGTTTGCCCGTCTACAGGATTGAGAGGTTTAGTTTTTCATGAGGGAAAGATGGGAGATGGGAGATGGGAGATGGGAGATAAAAATGATCTGTCATCTGCAATCTGTCATCTGCAATCTGAAAGAAGAGGGTTCGTGGCGAGAGAGATTAGTAGTCCGGTAAAAGAAAATGAAGAAGCTATTAAAGGTAGTGAGGAACCCAAAATATTGATGCATAAATCTAATTGTGGGGGAACATTAGGGCGTGTAGTAAGGATGATAGAAGGAATAATCTCTTCTTCTCCGAGTTATAGTCGTATGACAACTTATCGCAATGTAGTTGGGGCTAGCCTTTCTATGCAGGCTAGCGGATTTACGGTAGATTTAAAAGAAGATTTTAGAGGATTTATTCGTCAGCAAGCGAAAGAAGAAAATTTTGTGGCAGATTTAGGTTGCGGCGTTGGCGCGGTAGCTATTGATATCGCTAATATTCTTGATGAAGAAGGGGTTTCCGGCAAAGTTTTTGCTTTTGATAAAATTGATTGTCGGACAGAAAAGTATAAACGTCAGTTAGCGCCCGAAGTAAAAGGATGGTTAGAAAATAGTAGGTATTTTGTCCCTCATAAAAAAGTTTCTTTTGTTAGCGGCGATATAGAACAAATAGATTGGCAGGGGCCTAGTTTTGACCGTATTTACGCGATTACACCGCTTTCTTATTTAAACGATCCATTAGGGACATTGTGCCGATGGGTAAATAATTTACGTCCCGACGGCGGAGTTTTAATCGCTAACTTTATTCTTCCGCAAAAAGCGGCGATTAGCGATTGCCGGTTTTATACTGAATTTATGGATAGTTTTCCTGAAGGAATAACTGTTGATTGGGGTGTGACTTATGACGAGAAAGATAATGGTTATATCGGGTTGTTTATTACGCGTGATATAACGCAAGATATAGAGTTGAACGCTTATGTTGTTAATGTTAAGAATAGACGATACATAACAGATAATGATACTGGGGACTATGTGTATATAAAGCAAGTTACATATGAAAGAAAAGAGGATGGAGAAAACTTAGTTATAATACGTCAATCCAGTCCGGTAAACTGCGATTATATACTACCTAAGGCGATTTTTAATATAAAACAGTATTTAGATTATATATATAATGAAATACGCAGGGCGTTAGATGGAATAGAGGATGGTCAAAAGGGGGATATAGAAAAAATTTATACCGAAATTTTTACGCGCTATGGACAAATACTTCTATCTTTTGAAGAGAAGAATTTAGCGGTGAATACCCGAAAATCCATGGTAAGTAAAGTATATATAGATTGGTTTTTATGGTCAGATACATTTCCTTCCGCGTTAATGGGATTATTGGAAAAAAATAATCAGCTTATAGAGAGAATTGGTCCATTTGTGAAGTTTAGTAGAGATAGCCTAGAAATGCTTACTTATTATCTGGCACTGCGAAGTTACGCGTTTTGTTATGAAGGGGATAGCCGTATATCAATTTCTTTAGATGAAATAAGCGCGGCGGCCGATGATTTGATGATAGATGTGACTAAAAGAATGAGGGGAATCTCGAGTGAGTTAAATTTTATGGATGTCGCTAGAGTATTTCTAACAATTAAGTTTAGTTTGATTATTAATATGTTTAGCAGTGTTAAAGCTCAATTAGGTCCTTTGACTGAACCTTCCAAAGATTTGCTTAAAATTATTGCTGTTGCTAGAAGCGTGGGAGATATTTTCTTGCCGGAGGATGAACAGGGATTGAAATCTTCGCCGGTAACGCTTGATACTAAGTATTATATAGGTTATAGAGTGCATCCTATCGCGCCAGCGCAGGGAGCAGGAGAGAGGGAACCTGATTCGCGGCAAAGATATCAGGGAGATTCTAAAGAAGAAAAGCCAAATGGCGGCCAGCAGAAATTTAGTGTTGCTTTATCACCGGAGGAAGCAACTATAGAGGGTATTATTAGACAGCGGTTGATGGTGGATGGAGAGGTTACTTTATCTTCGCCGGTTGACGTGGAAGGATCAGGTAAAAAAAGTTATTTTACTAAAGAGGATAAAGCTTTTATTGAGCACCTTTCTGAAAGGGCGCCGGAAGTAAAAAAATATTTAACCCAAATACGCAGGAAATTAACACAATTGATAAAAAGAAAAGACACTATAGGATATGTGAATCCTCTAGCGATACATGCAGGGGTATTGATAGTCAACATAAAAGAATATTTAGGTAAATTCAAAAATAATGTAGATGTTATGGTGACTGAGATGGAGGCGTTACGGACTCCTTTTTCACGTATATTAAAAGGAACGCAAAGGATATTGCCAAATGATTTACGTAATAAGTTAATGGGGCTTTATAACTTGTCGGATATGATTGTGCCCGATTTAGATGAATCTTGGATTGACGCAGATAAGATACAGAAGATATTAGATAGAGATGAAGATGACCTTTTAGTTTTGGCAGAGGCGGCGGTTAGTTTTATAATCGCTACGTTTGTTAATGGAATTAAAGTAAGAGATCCCGTTGTTACGGTTAATATCAACGGGAAAATTATAGAGTTTGATTTAGAAAAAGATGAAACTTTGAACCCCGAAAACTATGAAGGTGTAAATGCTTTGGGGAACACAGAT
Organism: Candidatus Omnitrophota bacterium; assembly: GCA_018818105.1. Taxonomy (GTDB): domain Bacteria; phylum Omnitrophota; class Gorgyraeia; order Duberdicusellales; family 4484-171; genus JAHISK01. Next base: position 5,722 of record JAHISK010000142.1, read on the forward strand.
GGTAGGGTGATAATGGTGAATAGCAAAAAGCCGGTTGTCGGCAGTCCGGTAATAAGTAGGGTCAAGGGTCAAGAGTCAAGGGTCAATGAACAAAGTTCTTCCGCGGTAAGAGATAAAGTTAAGAAAGAAAAGCCAATAACGGCAGAACAGCTATTTTGGGAATCAGTAGATAGTCATGGGCTGCCTATGGATATTAGTATTATAATGGAAGAGGCCCATTTAAGTTTATCTGACATAGTAGCTGTTTTGGAGGATTTCAATAAGGATGGACAGATTTTATTGAGTATAAAAAATTGCGAAGTATATTTAAGTGAACCTTTATCCAGTCCGATTTTTTCTGTTGCCGCGGCTTGCCTGTTGGCAGCATTTTTGGGTGGATATAAGATTCCGGTGTTAGTAATAATTAATTTTTGGATTTTAGCGCGGCATTTTTTAAAAGAAGAAGATATTTTTAGGGTATGTAATGTTTTTATAAAACTAATGTCTATAACGTATAGGAACGATTCTTTTGAGATAGAGATATTTAAATGGACGCCTAAGGAAAGTGATTCTAAATCAAATTCATCTTCGGTGGTAAGTAGGGATGTTTTTTATGTTAGAGGGCCGCCATTGAAGATAGGAGATAGGAGAAAGGAGACAGTTGATAGTCAAGGTAATCCTCAAATTTTCCAGTCGTATAGCTCTCCGGTAGTAATTAGGGTCAAGGGTCAAAGGTCAAGGGTCAAGGAAGAAAGTGCATTGAGTTTTCAAAGTTTCCGCGTATATAGCTCACCGGTTGCGGAGATGATGATACTTGGAGGCATTTTCATTGTAAGTTTAATAGGGTTGATTTCTTTA
>JAHISK010000143.1 GCA_018818105.1 Candidatus Omnitrophota bacterium
CACTGCTGCTAAAAGATTAAAAAATCAGACACTTGAAGAATGGTTCTTGTGGACACTGGAAGAATTTGCTAAAAATTCCAATGTTAACCCTATATCATTATTGCCTTCCGTAGGAATCCCATAAAGACTCACCCATTACACAATCTCACAAAATATTCTTGACAGGTACGTTCTTTTATGTTAAATTTTATATAAACATAAGAGCTTACCTACAAGATATTCCAAATAAAAGTTAGCTGTTTGAAAGAACTCAAAAGTGTTTACGTGTATTTAAGGGGTAAAAGATTAAATTAAATGGCAAGTTTGTTGACATAAATATTTGTTTATGTTAAAGTTAAAATTGATGAGAGTATTTCTTATCTGTGTTTTATTAGTCCTTCCTGTTTTTTCTTCCTATGGAGAAAATGATTTAGATGAACGGGCAAAATCTTACCGTGAGGAAGGGTATTGCCTACAATCAAAGGGAGACCTAAAGGGTGCTTTTATGTTTTATCAAAAAGCAATCCAGTTGGAACCTTTATATGTAGAAGTTTATAATGATTTAGGCGTACTTTATGAGGGAACAGGGGAAGATGAGAAGGTTGTTCAAATGTATTCTAAAGCATTAGAGTTAGATCCTCAGTATTTATCTGCTTATACGAATTTAGCTTTTTTTTATGAGAAAAAGGGAGATATTGAGCAAGCTAGCTATTATTGGCAGAAACGGTATGAATTAGGAGAAGAAGGTGAGTATTGGTGGCAAGTTGCTGGGCAGCATTTAGATCAGCTAAATGCCTATCCTCCTTTTGTTAAGGCAAGACAGGAAAAGGCAGCTAAACAGTTAGGGGCGGATCTTTCTTATAAGCGAGAACAAGCTAGATTAAAAATAGTTGAAGAAGCACGGCTTCGGTTTGAAACCGGATCTAGTTTGTTTTTGAAAGGTGATTACGCGGCGGCAATAAGAGAGTTTCAAATAGTAAAGTTTATAGATTCGTCAGATGGAGGAGAAATAAAAGCGAAGGCAGAAGAGTTTCTTAAAAAAGCAGAAGATATGCGGGTGAAGACGCTGGCGATAAATTACGCGACAGAGGCAGTGAATTATATAAAAAGTGAAGATTTTCTAGCCGCAGGTGAAAAGCTGAAAGATGCTTTTTCTGTTGTTTCTGATATTTCCCATAAAGAGTAAGATAAAGTGACCAGCCGAGAAATCATGGAATTTTTAACTCCCTATGTATAAAGACGCGATTTATCTTGTTGATGGAACATCTATATGTTACCGCTCTTTTTTTGCTATAAGACTGTCAACTTCCAAAGGAGTTCCTTCGGGAGCGGTTTATGGCTTTTTTAAAACGCTACAAAAAATAATTTCTAAATATAAGCCTGCTTATATGGGTATTTGTTTTGACGTTTCACGTAAAACCTTTCGTCATGAGAAGTTTAAAGAGTATAAAATAAATCGGCCGCCGATGCCTGATGGGTTGGGATTTCAAATTCCTCTTATAAAGAAGATGGTAAAAGATTTAGGTATAGCGGTAGTTGAGAAAGAAGGGTTTGAGGCAGATGATATTATTGCTACGCTTTGTGAAAAATCTCATCGGCAAAAAATGCCGGCAGTTATTGTAAGTATGGACAAAGATATGTGCCAATTAATAAAAAATGAAGACGTTGTTATGTATAATCCTAATCACGATAAAATTTTAAGCGAGGATGGATTTTTTGAAAAATATGGCTTTGGACCGGCGCAAATGGTTGATTTTCTTTCTTTGGCAGGTGATAGTACTGATAATATTCCTGGCGCTAAGGGTATCGGGCGAGTAGGCGCTACTAAATTAGTAAAAGAGTTTGGCGCGGTTGAACATATTTATAATAATCTGGATAGAGTGGGGGCAAAGATTAAAGAGAAGCTTCTAGATAATAAAGATAATGTATTTTTAAGTAAAGAGTTGGTGAAGCTGCATTTGTGCGATTTGGATTTAAAATGGGATGATTTAAAAATAAAGGAGTGTAATTACGCTGGTCTTTATGAGTTATTTAATGAGTTGGAGTTTAAAAATTTACTTAAAGATATTCCTTCTCCTTCTCTAGATTTGGATGTTGAAGTTAAGGAGATGCCGTCAAAAGATTTTTTAAAGGGATTGGAAGGGGAAACGCTGGCTGTTTTTATTGATAAAGATGATGGGTTTATCTTTGATAAAAATAAGAACTGTGTGTATAAAACTAAAAAATCTTTATTGAAAGAATTTTTAGAGGACGAAAAAATAAAAAAAATATCTTATGGTTTTAAAGATCAAATTTTATCTTTCGAAGACATAAAAATAAAGGGGTTGTATTTTGACGTTAAGGTAGCGGCTTATTTGATTGATTCGGGATTCGCGGATTATGATCTTTCTACGCTCATTTTTCATTATTTGGGAGAAGCTATTCCTGAGATTCCTTCTCAATCGGTGGTTGTTTTTATTTGGCGGTTATATGAAAAGCTTTTGCCTAAATTGAAGGAAGAGTCGGTTGATAAACTTTTTTTTGATGTTGAGATGCGACTTATTTATGTTTTAGCAGATATGCAGCGGGTGGGAGTAAAGGTTGATATAGATGTGATGAAGAGATTGCTTGAGGAGGTAACGAAAAGGATAGCCGTGTCAAGTAAAGAAATTTTTAAACTTGCCGGTAAGGAGTTTAATTTAAATTCTCATCAGCAGTTGGCAGATGTGCTTTTTCTTGATTTAAAGATACCGCCGCAAGGAAAGACTAAGACGGGGTTCTCTACAGCTGAAGGGGTATTAAAAAAACTAGAGGATAAACATCCTATCGTTAAGTTGATTTTGGAGTATCGGCAGGTAAATAAGTTGAAAACAACTTATGTTTCACCTCTAATTGAAGATATAAAAATAAATAATGGATGGCTACATGCTAATTTTAATCAAACAGCTACGCAAACTGGAAGACTTTCTTCATCATCGCCGAATTTACAAAGTATTCCCGCTAAGGGTGAATTTTCTTCGTTTTTAAGAGGGGCGTTTGTTTCCTCTTTTAAGGATGGGAAATTGTTATCAGCGGATTATTCACAAATTGAGTTAAGGATTCTTGCTCATTTTTCTCAAGATGAAAATTTAATTGAAGGGTTTAGGAAAAATTTGGACGTCCATACGCTAACTGCTTCTTTACTTTTTGGAGTGTCAGAAGAAGAAGTGTCGGAGTCTTCGCGTAATGTGGCCAAAAAAGTTAATTTTGGCATAGTTTATGGTATGGGGCAATTCAGTCTTTCTCAGGAATTGGGAATAAAGCCTAAGGAAGCAGCGAGGTTTATTGATGAGTATTTTCTAAGGTATCCTAAGGTCGCGGAATATATAAAGAAAGTACACGCTCAGTTAGAGGATAAAGGGTTTGTCACGACAATTTTAGAAAGAAAGAGGAATTTACCCCATTTCAATAGTTCTAACGTTGGGTTGCGGGAATTTTCTCGCCGGCAAGCAATAAATACGCCTATTCAAGGGTCTTGCGCTGATCTTATTAAAGTAGCAATGGTTAAAATTTCCGATGAAATAAAAAATGAAAATTTAAAGTCGCGGTTAATAATGCAAATTCACGATGAACTTATTTTTGATGTGGTTGCGGGGGAGTTAGATAATGTTACGATCATGGTTAAACGAAATATGGAGGAAGCTATAAAATTAGCGGTTCCTATAAAAGTTAATATTAAAGTTGGGAATAACTGGGCTCAAATGAAGGAGATTTAGTAGCGTATAGCGCGTAGCGGATAGCGTATAGTGAAAGATTTTATTTCTTTCTAAACGCTATCCGCTAAACGCTATTTGCTATAATACAATTATGAAAATAGCGTTTTGTTCATCTGAAGTGTTTCCTTTTGCTAAGACGGGCGGTCTTGCTGATGTGAGTGGGGCGTTGCCTTTGGCTTTAGCTCGGGGAGGGTGTCAAGTAAAAGTGTTTCTGCCGTTTTATAAAGGGATAATCCCTCAAAAAGTATGTGGTAATTACGGTGTAACTAAGCAGGGGGGGGTTGAATTCTATTTCATTAAGAATGACGCGTATTTTATGCGGGAAGCTCTTTACGGGACACCGTCGGGCGATTATCCCGATAATTTAGAAAGATTTTCTTTTTTTAGTAAACAGATACTTGAAATTCTTAAGAAGATAAAGTTTGTTCCGGATGTTATTCATAGCAATGATTGGCAGACATCTTTAGTGAATATGTATTTAAAATTACCACCTGTTAAGGAAGGGGGATTTTTCAAAAAGACGAAGAGCGTTCTTACTATTCATAATTTGGCTTATCAGGGGGTATTTGCTAAAAATAAGTTTCCTCTTTTGGATATACCATCGAAGTATTTTAATGTTAATTGTTTAGAGTTTTACGATAAGATAAATCTTCTTAAGGGAGGAATCGTATTTTCTGATATGGTTAATACTGTTAGCCCTACTTATGCTAAGCAGGTTCAGACTCCTGATTATGGTTGTGGGTTAGATGGTATATTGAGAGAAAAACGCGGCCGGTTTATGGGAATCCTTAACGCTATTGATTATGATGTGTGGAATCCTCAGTCAGATAAGCTTATATATAAAAAATATGGTTTTACAACACTAAACGATAAATATGTTAATAAGCGAAAGTTTCAAGAGGCGTGCGGGTTAGATACGGATAAAAACAAAATGCTTTTAGGTATGGTAAGCCGCCTTGCTGAACAAAAAGGAATAGATATTTTATCTGATTCTTTGGACGATCTTTTGCGTAAGTATCAGGTAGTCATTTTAGGGTATGGCGATAGAAAGTATCATAATATTTTAAAGAAAAAAGCGAAAAAGTATAAGGCAAGATTTTCGTTGCACTTAAAGTTTGATGAAGATCTTGCTCATAAAATATATGCCGCGTGTGATTGTTTTTTGTTGCCTTCAAGATTTGAACCTTGCGGGCTTTCTCAGATGATTAGTTATAGGTACGCGACAGTCCCAATAGTTCATTGCACCGGTGGATTAGGAGATACCGTTGTTGAAGTTAATAGGGGCGGCGGCGGGTTTCTTTTTCATAGGTATAGTAGTGATGAGTTGATTTCCTCTGTTGAGCGCGCGGCAGAGATGTTTAGAGAAAAGAAGTCGTGGAGGACGGTAATAGAAAGAGTTAGTAAGTACAATTATTCGTGGAAAGTGACTGCGGATGAATATATAAGAATGTATAAGCGATGTCTGTCTTTGGAGTAACCGGAAAGTTAGCTAGTGGGAAAAGTACTCTTGTTGAATTGTTGAAGAAAAAGGGTGCTAAAACCTATGATCTCGATGATGTTATCCATCGGTATTACCGCAATAAAAATAGTGAAGTTTATAAGAAGATTATAACTCAGTTTCCACGATCAGTTGGTAAAAATAAACAAATTTCCCGTAAAAAATTAGGTGAAATTGTCTTTGCTTGTAACGCGGCAAGAGAAAAAATAGAGAAAATTGTTCACCCTGTGATTATAAAAGACTTAAGACTTTGGGTTAAAGAAAATAGAAAAAAAGAAGAATTTTATATAGCGGAAGTACCGCTTCTTTTTGAAAAGAATTTGGCTTGTTGTTTTGATAGGGTTATTTTAGTGGTTGCTAGCCGACAAACTATTCTTTGCCGAGTTCAGGATAAATTTGGAATTTCTAAAAAAGATGCTGCCAAGAGACTTTCTTTCTTTATTTCTGATAAGGAAAAGAGGAAAGGATCGGATTTTGTTGTTAAAAATAGGGGATCGATGGAAGAGCTTAAGAAAGAAGTGGATGTTTTGTGGGAGAAGATTAAATTGGATGGAATTAAATAGTAAAGTTAAGATTAATTGGTGTTCCGGAGCCAATTCGACTAGATGTTTTTTAAAGGGTGATTTGAAAATTAAGTATTGTCCCGTACCAGAGTCTCGATAAATCGGGACACGGTACAGGGCTTCCCGATACACCTTGATATAATATTAAGGAAGTCGGGAAATTCGACTAGAGGCTTTTGTTCGCTGGCGCTTCAAAAGTCTAAGTCTCAGTAGGAGGTTTTAGGTATGGATGATAGTGTTGATATTGGTATGTTAAAGGAAATGAAAATTTCTGAGTTAAGTAAAATGGCTAAAGAGTTGAAGTTAAATGGGGTAAGCGGGTTAAAAAAACAAGATCTGATTTTTAAGATTTTACAGGCGAAAGCGGAGCGGGAAGGTCTTATGTTTGGGATTGGGGTTCTAGACGTTCTTTCTGAAGGGTTTGGATTTTTACGGTCTTCGAATTATAATTATCTACCTTCGCCGGATGATATTTATGTTTCGCCTTCTCAAATTAGAAAATTTTCTCTTCGGACAGGGGATACTGTAAGCGGTCAAATACGTCCGCCAAAGGATAATGAGAAGTACTTTGCTCTTCTTAAAGTTGAAGCAGTTAATTTTGAACATCCGGAATATTCAAGTAATGTGGTTTTGTTTGATAATTTGACGCCAATTTATCCGAAGGAAAGGTTTCTTTTAGAAACTTCGCCGGAAGAATTGTCTATGAGGATTTTAGATTTACTTTGTCCTATTGGAAAGGGACAGCGTAGTTTAATTGTTGCTCCTCCATATAGCGGTAAGACTGTGCTTTTGCAGAAAGTCGGTAACGCAATAATGAAAAATTATCCCGATGTAATGTTAATGGTTCTTCTTATCGATGAGCGGCCGGAAGAAGTTACTGAAATGAAACGCATGGTTAAAGGAGAAGTAATAAGTTCTACATTTGATGAGCCAGCGCAGCGGCATGTTCAGGTTGCTGAGATGGTGTTGGAAAAAGCAAAGAGGCTTGTGGAGCATAAAAAAGATGTAGTTATTCTTCTTGATAGTATAACGCGTCTCGCGAGGGCTTATAATATTGTTGAACCGCATTCGGGAAGAATTTTGTCTGGTGGAATTGATTCAAACGCGCTGCATAAACCGAAAAGATTTTTCGGGGCAGCTAGGGCTTTAGATGAAGGAGGATCGTTAACTATTATCGCGACTTCACTTGTTGATACGGGATCAAGGATGGATGATGTAATTTTTGAAGAGTTTAAAGGTACGGGTAATATGGAAGTTACGCTTGATAGGAGCATTTTTCAGCGTAGGATTTATCCTGCTGTTGATATAAAGCGGTCTAATACCAGAAGGGAAGAATTACTTCTTCATCCCGACGAGTTGAAAAAGGTATGGATATTGAGGAAGGTGTTAAATGAGGTAAGTTCCGCGGAAGCGTTAGAGCTTCTTACAGGAAAGCTGGGGAAGACTAAGAATAACGTAGAATTTTTACTTACCCTTAACAAAAAGTAAAGAAGTGAAGATTGTAATTATAAGTGCGACAAAAAGTAAGAGCAAAATTTTTCTTGCGAAAAGCTGGAAAAAGGCTATAATTATGAGGTTTTAGATGTTTCTGGTATTAAAGAAAATAGACCGTCCCGAAAAATCGGGACTCTATTTTTGCGAAGCAAAAATGAGGAGGTGTGTTGACGTGAAAGAGAAGATTCATCCTAAATATGAGTTATCTACAATTATGTGTGCTTGTGGTAACGTTATTCGTACTCGGTCTACTAAGAAGGCTGTAAATGTTGAAATTTGTTCGAAATGTCATCCTTTTTTTACCGGAAAACAGAGATTTGTAGATTCGGAAGGACGAGTAGATAAGTTTGAGAAAAAGTACGGTAAGAAGAAATGATTGTAGACCATCGACGATAGACCTAAAGTGTCAACGACAAATTTTTAAGATTCTTAAAAGGTTTTTAGTTTGGGGTCGATAGTCGATAGTCGATAGTCTATGGTCTGATCATATGATTAACATCAAAAAGCTACAGAAAGAATATCAAGATTTATCTCATCAATTATCTTCCCAAGAAACCTTAAACGATAGAGAAAAGTATCAGCAGTTAGCAAAGAGATTTTCTTTTTTGGAGAAGCTTCTTGCTTTGGCAGAAAAAAAAGAACAGCATTTGCGGGCGAAGAATCATCTTGAAAAAATGGTTTCGGATTCTAAAGAAGATGAAGATGTCAAGGGCTTGGCTCGCGAAGAGTTAATCGTTTTAGAAGAAAACATAAAAAGGTTGGATGAAGATATTGAGAATAAAGTATTTGAAGAAAATTCTCCTCAGCGGGATATTATCATTGAGATCAGAGCCGCCTCGGGGGGGGAAGAATCTGCCCTTTTTTCTGCCAGTTTGTTTAAGATGTATTCTAAGTGTATAGAAAATAAAGGGTGGAAACAGGAAATATTAAGTTTCAATTCTACCGAAATCGGCGGGATTAAGGAAGCGATTTTTTCCGTAAAGGGGCAAGGCGCTTATAATTATCTTAAGTTTGAGAGTGGCGTTCACCGTGTTCAACGAGTGCCGGTTACTGAATCCGGTGGTCGAATTCATACCTCAACTGTGACAGTCGCGGTTTTAATAGAGCCGAAAGAAGTGGAACTTAAAATTAATCCAGATGATTTAAAAATAGAGACTTGTCGAGCAAGCGGTGCCGGCGGTCAGCATGTTAATGTTACTGATTCTGCCGTGCGAATGCAGCATCTTCCTACAGGGATAGTAGTTACTTGTCAGGATGAACGGTCACAAATTAAAAATAGAGCTAAAGCATTGAGGGTTCTTAAAGCTCGGATTATGGAGAGGATGCAAAGAGAAGAAACAAATAAAATTACCGAAGCTAGACGGGGGCAAGTTGGTACGGGGGACAGAAGTGAAAAGATAAGGACTTATAATTTTCCTGAAAGGCGGGTAACTGATCACCGTATAAATTTCACCTTTCATCGGTTGGAAGCTGTTTTGGAAGGAGATATTGATGAGTTTGTGAAAAGACTCCTTAAAGAAGAAAGACAGAAAATATATGAGACTAAAGGGTTGGCTTGATTCAAACAGTCGTGTTTTTATGGCGAGGGATTTAAGGTATATTGTTAAGTCTTTTTTTCCCGCTTGCGGCCTAGGGTCTTTTTATGACAGCGGTTTTTTAAATAATGATAAGGTTCAATGTTTAGAAAATATAAAAAGGTTATATTTAGAAAAAATACCTCTTGCTTACATTTTGGGGAAGGAAGAGTTTTACGGGATAGAATTTAAAGTCAATCCTTCGGTGTTAGTTCCTAGAAAAGAAACAGAATTGATTGTTGAAGAAGCTTTAGATATTATAGATAGAGATAACATTAAGTGTGTTTTAGATTTATGTTGCGGCAGCGCTAATATTGCTATAAGTATTAAAAAGGTGGCTTCTCAATGTCGAGATGTTTTTGCTTGCGACATAAGTGCGGCTGCTTTAGCGGTAGCTGGATGGAATGTCTGTTCTCATAAAGCAGATATTAAGTTGGTACGGTCTGACTTGTTATCTGGGTTTAGGTCTCAACAGTTCTCTATGATAGTTACCAACCCTCCTTATGTAGAGTCTAAAGCTATAGATAGTTCTTTACGCCATGAGCCCAGAGTCGCTTTAGATGGCGGGGTCGATGGGTTAGATATTATTAAAAAAGTATTATTACAGGCGCCTTTTTATTTAAAGAAAGACGGATATTTAGTAATGGAGATTGGGTATAATCAGAAAGAAGCAGTTAATAGTTTGATTGAGCGCTTTGCGTGGTATAAAATAGTAAAGTGGATAAAAGATTACGATAATAACTGGAGAGGAATCATCTTGAAAAAGACCATAGACTATCGACCATAGACTATCGACCAAAATTTTCCAGAGGAAAATTTTGAACGAAAAAAAGGTTTTCAATCTATGGTCGATAGTCTATGGTCTATGGTTTGATAGCATGGATAAATTTATAATTCATAAATCATCATTAAAAGGCACAGTTAAAATTAGCGGCTCTAAGAATGCTTCTCTGCCTATTATGGCGGCAACGCTTCTTACCGATGAAGAGTGTGTGATTAAAAATGTTCCCGATCTTATGGATATTCGCACAATGATAAAAATTTTAGAAGTTTTAGGTAAAGAAATAAAGTTTCAAAGAAACGTTTTAATTGTAAAAGCAAAAAAAAGAACTTCCGGAAAGGAGTATGTAGCGCCCTATAAGTTAGTTAGAACTATGCGTGCTTCATTTTGTTGTTTAGGGCCACTTCTGGCGAAGAGGAAGAAAGCGAGTGTCGCTTTCCCTGGGGGGTGTGTTATTGGTGTGCGCCCGGTTGATTTGCATCTTAAAGGGTTAAGGGAATTAGGCGCGAGCATTGTTGTTGAAAAAGGGTATTGTGTAGCTACGACAAAGGGGTTAATAGGCAAACACATTTATTTGGGAGGAGCTTTTGGGTCAAGCGTTCTTGCTACCGCTAATATTGTTATGGCCGCGGTTTTAGCGCGAGGAGTAACTTTAATTGAGCATGCTGCTTGTGAACCGGAAATAGAAAGTTTAGTTTTTGTTTTAAAAAAGATGGGGGCGCAAGTAGAGGGTCAAGGTACCCCTTTAATTAAGGTCTTAGGCGTTAAGGTGTTAGGCGGCGTTACTGTTGAGATTATTCCCGATAGAATTGAAGCCGGCACGTTTATCGCGGCAAGTTTGGCAACTAATTCACCGTTATGTATTGAGGATATTAATCCTTGGCATCTTACTTCGGTAATTGAAACTGCAAGAGGAATGGGGGCTCAGTGCGTTGTGGGGGAATCTTCTATTTCTGTGAATCCTGGAGGAGCAATGAAATCTGTGAATTTAACAACGTTACCTTATCCAGGATTTCCTACCGATTTACAGGCGCAGTTCATGGTGTGTCTGTGTTTAGCAGAAGGAATTTCTTTAATTACGGAAAAAATATATCCTGATAGATTTATGCATGTCGCGGAAATTAATCGAATGGGTGCTTGTGTTAGGAGGAATGGTCCCTATTCTATCATAGAAGGAAGAGATAAGTTGTATGGCGCGGAAGTTATGGCTTCTGATTTAAGGGCTTCGGCGGCGTTAGTTATAGCAGCCTTAGCGGCTCAAGGTAAAACTCAAGTTTTAAGAGTGTATCATATTGATAGAGGATATGATAAAATTGAAGATAAATTGAGGAAGTTGGGAGCGAAGATAAAGAGAGTGAAACAGTAATATAGACTATCGACCATTGACCATCGACCATCGACTATTGACCATCGACTATCGACCATTGACCATCGACTATTGACTAAAGATGAGAGATTATAAAAATATAAAAGTTTATCAATTTGCAGATAATTTAGCTGTAGAAATTTATAAAGTAACTAAGGGGGGGTCTGTTGGTATTTACGGTTTAAAGTTTTTTTAAGGTCTATGGACTATGGTCTATAGTCTATGGTCTGATTATTATGGTTTTAGTAATCGATAATTACGATTCATTTACTTATAATTTGGTGCAGTATTTGCGGGAGTTGGGCGCGGATACTGATACTTATCGTAATGACAAATTGACTATTTTCCAGATTAAGAAATTGAAGATAGACAGAATCGTTATATCTCCCGGTCCAGGAAGACCTAAAGATGCTGGCATAAGTTGTCAAGTGATTAAGTCGTTTTATAAAGAAATACCGATTTTGGGAGTTTGTTTGGGGCATCAGTGTATAGGTGAGGTGTTTGGCGCGCGAATAATAAAAGCTAGTGAGATTATGCATGGAAAAACGTCTTTAATCTATCATGATAATAAAGATATCTTTGAAGGCATCAAGAATCCTTTTATCGCGACGAGGTATCACTCATTGGTAATAGATAGGCAAACGGTACCTTCAAATTTATCTATTACAGCTCATACTGAGAATGATATAATAATGGGAATAAAAGAAAAAGATTATCCTTTATATGGGGTGCAGTTTCATCCCGAATCTATTTTGACAGAGGAAGGAAAAAATATTTTAAAGAATTTTTTAAATATATGATTAAAGAAGCAATATGTAAATTAACTCAGCGTGATGACCTTAGTTTCAAAGAAACTAAAGTTGTGTTTGAAGAGATTTTTGGGCATAAAACAACTCCTTCTCAGATTGCCGCGTTCCTGGTGGCTTTAAAAATGAAAGGAGAAACAGAAGAAGAAATTTTTGCTGCCGCGTCCGTTGTTCGCCAGTACGCGAAAAAGGTGAAAGTTAGGCAGGATTTTATGGGTATTGAGGATGTGGGTGAACCTATTTTTGATACTTGTGGAACAGGAGGGTCGGGTACCAATAAATTTAATATTTCTACCGCGGTAGCTTTTATTGTCGCGGCGGCGGGGATAACGATGGCTAAGCATGGGAATCGTGCTATGTCTTCAAGTTGCGGTAGCGCCGATGTGTTAGAAACATTGGGCATAAAAATAGATGCTTCTCCTTCTTTTATGGAGGAAGCGCTTAAAAATGTAGGTGTAAGTTTTCTATACGCGCCGTTGTATCATCCCGCTTTAGGTGAAGTAGCTGCTGTTAGAAGTCAAATTGCTGTTCGGACTATATTTAATATTTTAGGACCGTTGTGTAATCCTGCTTCAGCAAATTATCAGCTTCTGGGCGTGTATAAATCGGAGTTGGTGACGGTTATTAGCAGGGTATTGCGAAAATTAGGAGTAAAGAGAGCGTTTGTTGTGTATGGTAAAGATTTAAAAGATGAAGTTTCTCTTACTGGGCCTACGCGGGTAGCGTTTGTAAATAATAAAAAAATAGTAAATTTCACTTTAAATCCTTCAGATTTCGGGCTCAAAAAAATTACGTTAGCGTCGATAAAGGTTAAAAACGCGAAAGCAAGCGCCAAAGTTATAAAAGAAGTTTTAGATGGGAAAAAAGGATCAGGACGAGATATTGTTTTAGCTAATGCCAGTTGTTGCTTTTATATTTTAGGAAGGGTTAATGATTTTAAGGCAGGCGTAAAGTTAGCAGCTCAATTGATTGATACCGGTGAGGCTAAAAGTAAACTGACAGAGTTCAAAAAGTTTTTAAGGAATAATTTAGGGTGAAGTAATGAATAAAATATTATCGGTAATTATAGAATCACAAAAGAAAAAGATTGAGGTGTTAAAAAAGAATGAGGCAGAGTTGAGGTCTTTAGCTAAGACCGCATCGACGCCAAATTCGTTTAAAAAAGCGATAAAAAGAGATGGTAAGATTTCTTTGATAGGAGAGGTGAAAAAAGCTTCGCCGTCGGCGGGAGTATTGCGTAAAGATTTTTCTCCTACGGATATTGCTAAACAGTTTGAAAAATCAAAAGTAAACGCGGTCTCGGTGGTTACAGAAGAGGAGTTTTTTTTAGGAAAGATTAATTATATTGAGGATATTAAGAAGGCAATAGATTTGCCAGTTTTACGTAAAGATTTTATTTTAGAAGAAGTTCAGGTGTTAGAGTCTAGAGCTGTTGGTGCTGACGCTATTCTTTTAATTATGCGTATATTGGATGAGGTTAAGTTTGGCCAGTTGTATGCTTTAAGTAAAGATTTAGGCATGGATGTGTTGGTAGAGGTTCATACTGAAAAAGAGTTAAGAAAAGTGTTGAAAACTGGCGTTGAAATCATAGGGATAAATAACCGTAATTTACATACTTTAAGAGTCGATTTGATGCAGACTCAGAAGTTAATACCTTTTTTGCCTTCTGATGTTATAAGGGTTAGCGAGAGTGGAATAAATTCGGTGAAAGATGTTTTGTTGCTTAAGGGGCTAGGGGTAGACGCGGTGTTAGTGGGTGAGTCCTTAATGAAAGCTGAAAGTATTGAAGATAAGATAAAAGAGTTGCATATAGACGCGTAAAAGAAGGGTTAAGGGTATGCATTTTAAATTTACCAATTAACATTTTAAAATTAGCATTTGGAAGAATTAATATTTGGAAATTTAAATTGCTAAGTGGTAAATGGTAAATTTAAAATGATAGCATGGGTCAAGGAACAAGGAATATAGAGGAGAAAAGATATAAATGGTTAAGGTAAAGATTTGTGGGATTACTAATTTGGATGACGCCCTGTTTTGTTCAAGACAGGGGGCTGACGCGGTAGGGTTTATTTTTACCCCGGCAAGCCCGCGATGTATAAAAGTAAAAGATGCCAGCAGAATATCTGGACTTATGGGGCCTTTTATAACTAAAGTTGGTGTTTTTCTTGATGAAAAAAAAGATAATGTTTTAGCCGCGGCTAGAACCGTCGGTTTAGATGTTTTGCAGTTTCATGGGGCGGAAAGTCCGGCGTATTGCGGGGCGTTTCAGCCGGAATTTAAAGTGATAAAAGTTTTATTTGATCGAGATAGGCCGTTTAAGAAAACAGTTTGTAAGTATAAAGGGGTAGATGCTTTTTTATTTGATGTTAAATTAGAGGATAAAAGGAAAGGGGTAAGTAGTTTGTCAAAGGTAGCCTTAGAAGAAGTTTCACGGTTAATAAAAGAAGACCATAGAGTAATTATTTCCGGAGGACTTAGGTCAAATAATGTTTTAAAGGTAAAAAGGTTAAACCCTTATGCCGTAGATGTTGCTAGTGGAGTTGAAAGTCGCGTAGGCAAGAAGGATAAAAAATTGGTTCGCGAATTCATAGGAAAGACAAAAGATTTATTGTAGGGGCAGGTTCATAACCTGCCTTTTAAAAGGAAAGAATATGAAAGTTCCAAATAAAAGAGGTTATTTTGGCCAATTTGGCGGTAAATTTATTCCTGAAACGTTGACTTGTTGCTTACAGGAGTTAGAAGATACCTACAAAAAAGTAAAGAATGATAAAAAGTTTAATGAAGAGGTGGCATATTATCTTAAGGAATATGCCGGGAGACCAACATCTCTTTACTTCGCGGATAATTTAAGTAAGCTTTTAGGAATGAAGGTTTATTTGAAAAGAGAAGATCTTCTTCATACCGGTGCTCATAAAATTAATAACGCGATAGGGCAGATTTTGTTGGCTAAATTTATGGGCAAGAAACGGATTATTGCTGAAACAGGAGCTGGGCAGCACGGGGTTGCTGTTGCTACTGTGGCTAGCCTTTTTGGATATCCGTGCGAGGTTTATATGGGGGAAGAAGATATTCGGCGTCAGCGGATGAATGTTTTTCGAATGAAGATTTTAGGGGCGAGGGTTATTCCTGTTAAAAGCGGTTCGCGAACATTGAAGGATGCTTGTTCCCAAGCTATAAGAGATTGGGTTACTAATGTAGGTGATACTTATTATCTTATAGGGTCAACTGTAGGCCCGTATCCATATCCTTTAATTGTGAGAGATTTTCAAGCTGTTATTGGGCAAGAATCTAGAAGGCAGATTTTAAAAAAAGAGGGCAGGCTCCCTGATTATTTAGTTGCCTGTGTAGGTGGAGGAAGTAATTCTTTAGGTTTGTTTTATCCTTTTTTTAACGATAAAGGGGTTAAGTTTATTGGTGTCGAAGCTGGTGGATTTGGGTTGAGTGGTTTTAACGCTGCTTCGCTTATTAAAGGAAGAGTGGGCGTGTTGCATGGAGCAAAATCGTATGTGCTGCAGGATAAGTTTGGTCAAATCAAAAATGCCCATTCTATTGCCGCGGGTCTGGATTATCCCGCGGTTGGTCCAGAACATGCTTTTTATAAGTCAATGAACCGCGCGCGGTATACGGCAGTAACGGATAAATGCGCTATCAAAGGGTTTAATTTGCTTAGCCAAGTTGAAGGCATAATCCCCGCTCTTGAGTCGTCGCATGCGGTGTATTATCTTAAGAAGTTAGCCAAGAAAGCAGCCGGCAAGATAGTTTTAGTTTGCCTTTCCGGTAGAGGTGATAAAGATTTAGAAATTGTGCAGGAATATATAAACAAAAGGGCCAAGGGTCAGGGGGCAAGGGGCAAGGGAAATAGAGAGAAGAAAGGAGAGAGGAGATAGGCGAAAGAAAAGAAGTAGGGGATATTTCTAAGGGCTGTTCGATAAAAATAAAAAATATGCGGATAAAAGATAAATTTGAGCAGTTAAGAAGAGAAAACAGGAAGGCGTTTATCGCTTATGTTCCTTATGGTTTTCCTACGGAAAAGCATACTAAAGATATAATTTTAACCCTTGCTGATGCCGGTGCTGATTTGATTGAAGTGGGAATCCCTTTTTCTGATCCTTTAGCTGATGGACCAGTAATTCAGGCGGCTACTTCTTTAGCTTTAGAGAGAGGAGCTAATGTTTCCGGAGCGTTTAAGTGTTTAGGGGAATTAAAAGGCAAAATAGATGTTCCTTTGGTGATTATGACCTATTGTAATCCTTTCTTAAGCTTTGGTATGGATAAATTTTTTCGCCAGATGAAAAGCGCTTCTGTTTCGGGCTTGATGGTAGTGGACTTACCGATAGAAGAAAGTAAAGAATATATTAGTTTGGCTAGAAAATTTGATATAGATACAGTGTTTTTTGTTACTCCGAAGACTCCTATTTCTCGGGCGAAAAAAATCGCCGATTGTTGCCGCGGATTTATTTATTATATTTCTGTTACAGGAATAACTGGTCCGCAAGATTTTTCCTATGGGTCTCTTGCCTCTCGCATTAAGAGGTTGCGTAAGCTTACTAAAGTGCCGATATGCGTTGGTTTTGGTATTCATACTCACAAGCAGGTTAAAGAGGTTGGCGCCTTTAGTGATGGAGTAATTGTAGGGAGTGAGATTGTAAGTTTTATAAAAAATTATTCGTGTGATAAAAACTTTTTAGACAAATTAAAAAATTATATAGGACAACTGAAGAACTGAAAATTAAAGAATCAAAAAACGAATTTTCTCGGGATCGTAAAAATCCCCTGCGAGGATTTTTACTGGCGCTTCACCCTTAAAAATCCTTCCCTTCGGGAAGGATACCATGCTTTTAAGGGTCAGAGCCTCCCGAATAAAATTGTTTTTGATTCTTTAAGCAATCTGTTAACTCAGTGTCAACCTAGTATTAAATATGTATAACATAACAAAAATTAACAAAGTAACTTTTATTTTTTCTCCTTTCAAAGGAATAGAAACCGCCTCTCTAGGGGTGTTCTTGGGGATCGGTTCCCGGTTTGAGAAGAAAAGAGAGAAGGGCATCGCTCATTATTTAGAGCATATGGTGTTTAAAGGAAGCAGAAAATACTCTTATCGCAAGATTAAAAGAGAGATTGAAGGGCGTGGAGGGGCGTTAAACGCTTTTACTTCTCAGGAATTAACAGGATATTACGCTTATTTTTTGAATAAGAATTTGAACCCAACGTTAGACATTCTTTTAGATATGGTGATGAATCCGCTCTTGGACAGCAATGAAATAGAAAAAGAGCGCAATGTAATTTTAGAGGAAATAAAGATGTACAACGACCTTCCTTCGGCAAGGGTGACTATGTCCTTGGATCAGCTTCTTTGGCAGACGCACCCGTTAGGGGATGAGGTTATAGGGTATGAGGGAACTGTGAAGAGAATAAAAAAATGCGATTTGACTTCTTTTCAAAAAGAATTTTATTTGCCATCTAATATGGTTGTTTCTTGTACAGGAGATTTAGATGAGAAAAAGGTTATAGATTTAATCGGGCAAAAAGTTGAAAAGATATCTGATCGGGCGCGGTTTAGAAGAAATATTCCCGCGTCATTACGGGGATTTCATATAAACGTTGAAAAAAAAGAATTAGCGCAGGCTCATCTTTGTTTAGGGTTTAGAGGCGTTTCTTATTTGAGTCAAGAGCGGTATGTTGCTGACCTTATAAATGTTATTCTTGGGGCAAATATGAGTAGTAGATTATTTGAGGAAGTAAGGGAGCGGCGGGCGTTGTGTTATGATATTTCTACTGAAGTTAGAAAGTATAGGGATAGTGGGGCATTTGCCGTTCATTTGGGGTTAGATAAAAGTAAAATAACCGTAGCGCTTAGCAGTATTTTGAAAGAATTAACAAAGTTAAAAGAAAAATTAGTTTCGCTTAAGGAGGTCGATAGAGCAAAAGATTATCTTTTAGGGCAAATGGCTATGGGGTTAGAGCGGCCGGGAGGAAGGATGTTCTTTTTGGCAGAGTCGTATTTATCGACAAGAAGGATTTATACTTTAAATGAAATTAAGAAGAAGATTAGGGCTATTGATGCTTATCAAATTAGGGAATTATCCCGCGAAATTTTTTCGGTTAAAAATATGTGTGTAGCGTGTATCGGTGATTTTAATAATGATATTGAGAAAAAAATAAAGGACGTAATTAAATAAAAAAGGAAGAGGTTTTAATATGAGTAATAGTAAGAAGAAAGCAGGAAGTAAAGATAAAATATTTAAAATAGTGGATTGGGCAGTGTCTAAAGGAGCAATTAATCCTATAATCTTAGATGTGAGCGCTTCCAGCGGGCTTTGTGATTATTTTATTATTTGTTCAGCGGATAATAGTCGTCAGGTTGAAGCTATTTGTGATGAAATAAAAGATAAGTGTAAGAAAGAAAAGATAAGAGTCGCCCATATAGAAAAAGACGACGCGCCGCAATGGATTCTTATGGATATGGTAGATGTAATTTTTCATATTTTTATTGAAGAAGCGAGAGACTTGTATAATCTTGAATGTTTATGGAGCGACGCGAAAAAAATAAAAATCCCTCCTGCCAAAAAAGTTAAAGAATAATTCTTTTTTGGTTTTTATATTTTTTAGCTAGCAAATTTTAAAAGATAAAATTAATTTTTTTTAAAAAAAGCTTAAAAACTATTGACAAATCTTTTTAATTTGTTAAATTAAAAATATAGCATTAACCGATAGTGTGTCGGATAAAAAAAAGGAGGTGATTCATGGCAAAGAAGAAAGCAGCAGCAAAGAAAAAAACCGCTACGAAAAAAGCAGCAAAGAAAAAGAAGAAGTAACGAATAGAACACCTTAAGGTTGATAAAACCCCGCGAAGAAATACGCGGGGTTTTTTTTATTCAGAAGACCGAATACTTCAGGACTGAAAACTGAGGCTTAAGGATGGAATACTAAAAATATGTTTTTTATCTTGTTTTCTGGCGTCTGGTATCTATCTTCAGTATTCCTTTTTTAGCGGGTATATGGTATAATCTGTTCGATTTCATTGTAATGTAATTCATTGAAAATTCTTTATTTATCGGTATTTTCAAGTTTTTCTTAGTTGGGAAAAATAGAAGCTTATGTTTACAGGAATAATCAAAGAAGTTGGACAAGTTGAGAAAATAGTTAAACAGAGAGGCACGACGCAGTTAGTGATAAGGTCAAATGATCTTTGGAGTAATTGTGAGGTTAGTGATAGCGTTTCTATTAATGGGGTTTGTCTCACGGTAGTTAAAAAACAAAAGTGTTTGCTTTTTTTTGATGCCATAGATTCAACCTTGAAAAAAACTAATTTGAAAAAGATAAGAACGTCCGGGTATGTTAATCTTGAACTAGCATTGCGAGTGGGAGATAAATTGGGCGGTCATTTTGTTTTGGGGCATGTCGATGGGGAAGCTAAGCTAATAAAAAAAATTAAAATTAAAAATTTTTGGCGCCTAGATATTGAATTGTTATCAAAGGATAGAAACTTTATTCTAGAAAATGGATCAATAGCTTTAGAAGGGATATCTCTTACGGTGAAAAGAATTTTAGCGAAATATTTTTCTGTAGAGTTAATCCCCTTTACTTATGAACATACAAATTTAAAATATAAGAAAATAGGAGAAACTTTAAATATAGAATTTGATCAGCTCCTTAAGGTAAGAGGTAGTGTTTAGTAGAAATTAAGATTAATATTTTTTATGCATAATTATCTGTATTATTGTTACTAACAACTAAATACTAAGATGGTTCGGGAAGTAGCGCAGCTCGGCTAGCGCGCTTGGTTCGGGATCAAGAGGTCGTGGGTTCAAATCCCACCTTCCCGACCAATTTAGTATCGCGAAACGATGTTAAATAGAGGTTAGAAATTTGAAAGTAGTAAATCTTTCCTAAAAGGTATCAATTAACCGCTATCCTTAAATGTTAGATCTTCAAACTGTTTGTAAATTATTCGTTGTGATACACAACTGTAACGCTGTTGTTTGTGAACTTTATTTTTTCGCGCCCGGAGATTACGGTTTTTGATGGTGAGCCTAAGAGAGGAATATAGTAATGGGTGAGTAAACGAGGGATTGCCTCCTAGGAATATAAGATATTTTAATTGAAAAATAAGGATTATCGGATAAAATAATGGGATGGAAGTTTTTTTAGGTGTTGATTGGGGCGGAACTTATATCAAAGCCGGCGTAGTTGATGGTAAAGGAAGAATTGTAGAAAAAGAAGTGTTTTCTTCCTCGAAGTTAAAAGATAAAAGAGTATTTATAAGTGAGATAAAGAAGTTATTGTTTCGCTTTAGCCGTTATAAAATTACTGCTGTTGGTATTGGCGCGCCAGGAATTATTGATACAAATAAAGGTTTTATCTATTACCTGCCTAATGTTTCAGGGTGGAAAAATTATCCGTTAAGAACTGTTTTGCAAAAAGAACTTCGATTGCCTGTATATATAGATAACGATGCTAACCTTTTTGCTTTAGCTGAGGCCAAAATTGGAGCTGCCAAAGATAGACGTCGCGCGATATTTCTAACGTTAGGGACAGGGTTGGGGGGCGCGGTTATTTTAGATGGGAAGATATTAGAGGGAAGAACCAGTGCTTCTGAATTAGGTCATATGCCGGTTGATATAATGGGGCGAAAATGCGGATGTGGCGGTAGAGGTTGTATTGAAACTCTAGTGGGAAATAGATATTTGTTAGAAGATTATAGAAAACGTAAAAAAAATACTAAAGTAAAAGACGTTAAGGAAATTTATGATAGAGCGTTATCAGGAGAAGCGAGCGCTTTAGCTGTGTGGATAAGCTTTTCTAAAGGATTAGGAATGTTTTTATCCGGTATGGTGAATACGTTTAATCCTGAAGTTATTGTTTTTGGCGGCGGAGTTTCTGGGGCGTTTAGCTTATTTAAACCGATGGTTTGGAAAGTTATTAGGCAACAGGCGATGTGGCCGCAGGTAAAAGGATTAAAGTTAGTAAGAGCGAAGTTAAAAGACACAGGAATTATTGGCGCGGGGCTATTGGCAAAAGAAAATAGCATATAGCGGATATAAATTCGAAGCACGAAATTAGAAATACGAAACAAATTCGAATGATCAAAATTATAAATTTAAAAACAAAATTTTTAATCTAAGTTTAGAATTTATGTCATTATGATTTTGATAGTGTTTTGAAGTGCGATATTCGATATTCGGATTTTTTAAAGGATGATAATTATGAAATTATTCATAGAGAAAATAATGAAGAATTCTTTAACAGACATTGGAATACAGAGGGCTCTTAGCGATTGGGATAAATTGAATAAGAGTTTGAATGAGCATTGTGTGAAATCGGAGAACAGATGACAGAAAACAGAAGACAGAAGACGGAAGGTAAACAAGGGCTATCGGCTATTAGCTGGCAGCTTAAAATTTTTCTTCGAAAAATTTTAAGGAAGTCTGTTGTCTGTTGTCTGTTGTCTGTTGTCTGTTCTTTTGCGGCATTCGCGCAAGCGCAGGAGGAAGGGCAAGGAGAGGTTTATGATTATCAGGAATACCCCAATGGGATAGAACAAGACCAGCTGGAAGTTTTCCAAAATCAGGAAATAGATTCACTATCTCAGGAAGAGTCCGCGGAAAAAACATGGGAAGACGAGAAGCAAGATTTGGCGCAGCCAAAAGGAGAAAAGGTTCCAGTAATCATTGATGGAGATGAGCTTAGTTATCTTCATGGTAAAGGACAAATTGTCGCTAAAGGAAATGTGAGGGTCACTAATAATAATATTACTTTGTTTTGTGATGAAATTGATTATGATGCCAAGACCTATCTGGCGCATTTAAAAGGGAATGTGAAGATAGTAAAGACAGAGGTCGTGGCCGTTGAGGGAAAAGATGAGGAGGAAGAAAAAATTTCTACTATTTATGGCAAAGATGTGGTTTTTAATTTCCAGACTAAAGATGCCCAAATTGTAGATGTTAGAATGGAAGATCCTCCTATCTACGGTGAAGCCCAGAGCGCGGATAAAATTGGTGATGAGAAGTTTATTCTTAAAAGAAAAAGTTATTTTACTACCTGTGATTTAAAAAATCCGCATTATAAAATAACCGCGCGCCGTATAACGGTGTATCCAAAAGATAGGATTATCGCAAGAGATGTGGTTTTCAAAGTATTGGATGTTCCGCTTATGTATTTGCCTTATTTTACGCATTCGCTTAAAGATAAATGGTTTCCTATTCAGATAGTTCCCGGTAAGGATCGAGAGTTGGGTGGATGTTTTGTGCGCAATAGCGTAAGATATGACCTTAATAAAGACAATAGAGGAAAGTTGCATGTTGACTGGTATGATAAGCGAAAGCTAGGTGTGGGTATATCTCATAAGACTGATAGTGCTAAGTTTGGGGAGGCGTTGATTAAGTATTACGCTATTCAGGATGAGGCTTACGATAGAGAGTTAAGAGGGGATTTGTTTAAGCGGTATCCCGAACGAAGGAATACGGCAGAGAAGTATTTGGAAGATGACCGGTATCGCGCGCAAATTTCTCATGAGTGGAATCCAATAGATAGGTTGTCTATAAAAAGTGAGTTTCATAAGTTTTCCGATGATAATTTTGTGAAAGATTTTTTCTTTCGCGAATACGAAGTTGATCCGAATCCTTTATCGTATAACCTTATTGATTATTCTTTTTCTAATTCTTCAGTGTCTTTACTTACGCAAAAGAGAGTGAATCATTATAGTTCTCAAGTAGAATATTTGCCGCAGGTAGAGTACAATTTGTTCCGGCAAAATTTAGGGGCAAGTAAATTTTATTTTGAGTCCCAGGCGGCTTTAGGTAATTTAACCAGTAAAACAGCCCATTCAGATGTAGATAAGGATGTTGACCGATTTTACTCGCATAGTACGTTGAGTTATGATGGTAAGCTAAAGTGGTTGAGTCTTAACCCTTATATAGGAGGGTACGCCAACGTGTATTCTAAAGACGCCTTTGGTGATGAAGGGCTTTGGCGGGGAGCGTTTGAGACAGGGACCGATTTAAACACAAAGCTATATAAGGTATTTGGCGCGAATTTTAATATGTTAGGGAAAAAAGTAAAACTGATGCGGCATGTGGTAACGCCAAATGTTACTTATTCATATAAACACGATCCAACAGTTTCTAATACCAATGTCTTATCGTTTGATGGTAAAGATAGTATTACTAGGGCAGAATCAGCGGTTTTTAGCTTGAGTAATAAATTACAAGCAAAGACAGAAGAGGGTACTGTTTGGGACTTTTTATATTTTAGCCCGTCAGTAAATTATCTTATTCATCCCGAAGGAGCTGCGAGTAGGTTTACGACGGTAAATACAAATTTGGAAGTTTATCCTGTCGAAGGGATATCTTTAAATGCCAGCAAGGTTTATACTGTTGCTGATAGAAGAATTACTAGCGTCAATGTTGACCTTAAGTTTGAAGATACCAGTGGTGAAGGAAAATATGTTGTTTCTTTAGGTCACAGATATGCTCGCCATAGTAGCACACAGGGTACTTTTAATCTTGAATATCAGATTTTACCAAAAGTAAATTTTAAAAATTACCTGCGTTTTGAGCATAACACAGGGGATTTGCTGGAAAGAATGTTTGGAGTAAGACTGGATTTACACTGTTGGTGGCTGGATTTAGGATACAGAATGGATAAACAAAGAGAGGGCGTTAATAATAATTCTGTCTGGATGATTTTTAGTTTAAAAGCGTTTCCTGATATGGAAGTTGTGTTTGATGAAAGTTATAAGGGAGCAAAAAGGAGATATTAATTATGAGTCATAAGAAAAACATTAAAGTTTACAACCTTTGCGTAGTGGGTGCAGGGCACGTTGGGTTAGTCGCCGCTGCCTGTTTTTCCGAGTTAGGGCACAAGGTTATATGTGTTGATAATGATAAGAAACGGGTAAGCGCTTTAAGAAAAGAGATAATGCCGTTTTATGAGCCCCAAATGGCGCCGTTAGTAAAAAAAAATCTAAAGCGCGGTAATTTGGTTTTTTCCACGTCTTTAGATGAGGGAATAAAAAAATCTGATGTGATATTTGTCGCTGTAGGAACTCCGCCTCAGGCGGATGGGTCAGCTGACCTTACTTCTGTTGAAAATGTTGCTAGAGCTGTAGCCAAAAATTTAGACGGAGATTATAAATTAGTAATATCAAAGTCTACGGTTCCTGTTCAAACCGGTCAGCGCGCTAAAGAAACAATTTATCGTTATAGAAAAAACAATGCTGAGTTTGATGTGGCATCAAATCCTGAGTTTTTAAGAGAAGGTAAAGCGGTGTATGATTTCTTTTATCCTGATAGAATTGTTATCGGCGTTGAAACAAAACGGGCGGAGACTATTTTAAAAGAAATTTATGCCACGATTGACGCTCCTGTGATTGTTACCGATATAAACACCGCTGAATTGATTAAGCATGCTTCTAATTCTTTCCTTGCTACAAAGATTTCGTTTATTAACGCTGTATCAAGAGTTTGCGATTTGGCCGGCGCCGATGTTAGTAAGGTTTCTTTGGCGATGGGGTTGGATAAAAGGATAGGCAAAGATTTCCTTGATGCCGGAGTTGGATATGGCGGATTTTGTTTCCCTAAGGATTTAGAAGCTTTTATTTACATTTCTAAGAAATTAGGGTATGATTTTAGGTTGCTTAAAGAGGCTCAAAATATAAATGAGGAGCAACGTTCCTATTTCGTTGAGAAAATCAAAGAACACTTGTGGATTCTAAAGGGTAAGAAAATTGCTGTTTTAGGGCTTTCGTTTAAACCCGACACCGATGATATGAGGTTCGCGCCGGCTATTGATATTATAGCGGCTTTATTAAAAGAAGGGGCAATATTATCACTTTACGATCCGCAAGCTAGGGATGAGGCTCAAGAGTTGTTTAAGGATAAGCGGATCAAGTTTTCTAAAAATTCGCAAGAAGCCTTAAGGGGCGTGGATTGTGTCTGTTTTTTAACTGAGTGGGAAGAGTTTAAGAATTTAGATTTTAAAAAAGCAAAAAAAGCCATGGCATATCCTCTAGTTGCCGATGGCAGAAATATGTTCCAACGGGATGAGTTGAAGGCTTTAGGTTTTGAGTATATTGGGATGGGAAGATAGTTTAGTCGATAGTGAATAGTATCTAGTTGTTAGTATCTAGTATTTAGTGAAGAGGATAATAAAAAATATTGTTTAGTAGAAATGCCCCAATAAACATTCTAAATTTAGCATTTAAAATAATTAATATCTAAAAATTAAAAATGCTAATTGGTAAATGGTAAATTTAAAATGAGACGTTATGGATAGTTATCAGGTATTAAAAGAGAAGATTGAGAATAAACAGGCAAAGATTTGTATTGTGGGCTTGGGTTATGTGGGGCTTCCTTTGGCTGTTGCTTTTGGCCAATATGGATATTTTGTTTATGGGTTTGACACCAGTTCTTCACGAATTGAAAAATTAAAAAATGGAGAAAAATATATTGTTGATGTTGAGGCTCAAACAGTTCTGGATTTAATAAATAAAGATAAATTTTTGCCTACGACAGCAAAGAGCGTTTTAGGTGATTGCGATGTGGTTATAATTTGCGTGCCGACACCTTTACGAAAAGTGAAAATACCGGATATTTCTTATGTTGTAAAAGCTAGCAAAATGATAAAAAAATACTTGAAGGAAGGGCAGTTAGTTATTTTAGAAAGTACGTCTTTTCCTACGACTACAAGAGAAGTAGTATTGCCGGTTTTGAGGAAGTCCGGGTTGAAGGAAGAGGAGGATTTTTTTCTTTGTTTTTCTCCCGAGAGAGTTAATCCTGGAGATAAAGATTTTCCACCTACAAAAATCCCCAAAGTTGTAGGGGGGTTGTCTGAGGAATCTACACAATTATCCTCGGCGTTGTATTCTAAAATCATGGAGGAAGTTTTTACAGTTTCAAGTCCGGAAGTCGCTGAAACATCTAAGTTATTGGAAAATACTTTCAGATTAGTAAATATCGCTTTAGCCAATGAATTCGCGATAGTATGTGATAAGTTAGGGATAAGCGTATGGGAGGTAATAGAAGCAGCAAAGACAAAGCCGTTTGGATTTATGCCTTTTTATCCCGGGCCGGGAACAGGCGGCCACTGTATTCCCTGTGATCCATTATATTTATCCTGGAAAGCTAAAAAGTTAGGGTTTAAGACAAAGATGATAGACTTAGCTTCCTATATTAATCATTTTATGCCCAAGTATATTATTGATAAAGTAGAGGAGTTATTAAGAGAGAAAGAAGTGGCGTTGAAGGAATCAAGTGTTTTGGTTTTAGGGGTTACTTACAAGAAAGACGTAAAGGATTTGAGAGAGTCTCCCTCTTTAGATATAATTGAGCAGTTACAGAAAAGAACTAAAAAATTAGATTTTTATGATCCATTAATTCCTTATTTAGAGATTGCCGGTATTCATTCGAAAGGGATTGATTTTTCGGCTGATAATTTAAAAAATTACGATTGTATTGTTATTGCCACGGATCATTCTGATGTGGATTATGATATCTTGCAAAAGAGCGCTAAATTTATTTTTGATACGCGTAATGTGTATAAGCATGATTTTGGGAATGTGAAAAGACTATAAATAGCGTTTAGCGCATAGCGGATAGCGTAGAGTAAAATTTTCCTATACGCTAGCCGCTGTCCGCTAATAGAGAGGCGAATATGATTAATTCTTTAAAAACCAAAAAGATTTTAGTGACGGGTGGCGCGGGATTTATTGGATCTCATATTGTCCAGCGTTTGTTGAAAGAAGGAAATTCTGTAGTGGTTCTTGATAATTTTTTTTCCGGAAAGAGAGAAAATTTATCTTTTGTGAAT
Source organism: Candidatus Omnitrophota bacterium (assembly GCA_018818105.1). Lineage (GTDB taxonomy): Bacteria > Omnitrophota > Gorgyraeia > Duberdicusellales > 4484-171 > JAHISK01. The sequence goes on from JAHISK010000143.1 coordinate 26,604, forward strand.
GATCTTACTTTAGGCGATGGTCAATATCGATTGATAGAAGGGGATATTAGGAATTATGATGATTGCCTCCAAAGCTGTAAGGGGGTCAATGTTATCTTTCATCAGGCAGCATTGAGAAGTGTTCCTAGGTCATTTAATAATCCTTACGATTATAATGAGGTTAATATTAATGGGATGTTGAATGTGTTAGAAGCGGCTAAAGCTAATAAGGTTAAGAGGGTGGTGTTTGCTTCGTCAAGTTCTATTTATGGAGATACGGATAAGTTTCCGCAGACCGAAGGCCAGTACCCACTATTGATTTCTCCGTATGCTTTGAGTAAGTTAACGGGAGAGTATTATTGTCGTATTTATAGCCAAAACTTTGGATTAGAAACAGTATCATTACGGTATTTTAATGTTTTTGGGCCGCGGCAGGCTTTAGATGATGATTATGCTGTTGTTATTCCTAAGTTTATTGATTGTATTTTAAAAGATAGGCAACCTCCAATTCATGGTACAGGTAAGCAATCTCGAGATTTTACGTATATAGATAATGTGGTTGAGGCAAATATTTTAGCGGCAGTGACAGTTGGGGTGGGGGGAAGTGTTTTGAATGTGGCTTGTGGGAAGACGCATTCAATTTTGGATTTAGTAGAGATCATTAATAAAACTACAAATAAATCTATAAAGCCGGTGTTTACTCCTCCAAGGGTGGGGGATGTTTTTCGGACACACGCGGATATATCGCAAGCTCAAGCGTTGTTGGGGTTTAAGCCGGCAGTTGAGTTTGAGGAGGGCTTGAAGAGGACGGTTGAGTGGGTAGAAAACAAATAAAATCATTTTAAATTTATCATTGAAAAATTAGCATTTTAAATTGGAAAAATAGAAAACTAAATTCAGTTTAAAATGGTAAATGGTAAATTTGCAATTTAAAATGAAATAATAATGAAAGTAGAAAGGCCGTGGGGTTGTTATACCGTTTTGAATGAAGGAGCAGGGTTTAAGGTTAAGCTTGTTGAGGTTTTGCCTTATAAAAAATTAAGCCTTCAGAAACATAAGTGTAGAAGTGAGCATTGGGTTGTTGTTGAGGGACAAGCTCAAGTTGCCAATGATGGACAAACGTATTGTTTAAAGCCTAATGAAAGTATTTATATTTCTAAGAACAGTGTACACCGTTTAGAAAATAATGAAGATACAGTATTGAAAATAATTGAGGTTCAGTGTGGTGATTATTTAGAAGAGGACGATATAGAAAGATTAGAAGATGAATACCAAAGAGATAGCGTAGAGCGTAGAGCGTAGAGCGGATAGAGAAAAACAAAAAGTATTTACTACCCGCTACGCGCTAAACGCTGTTCGAGGAGAGCTATGAATGTATTGATTACAGGTGGAGCGGGGTTTATTGGGTCTCATTTATGCCGGCGGTTTTTAGATCAAGATAATTCTGTTATTTGTGTGGATAATTTTATTACCGGATCTAAAGAAAATGTGAAAGAGTTGTTAAGTAGTTCTAATTTTAAGTTGATGGAACATGATATTTCTCAGCCTTTATATATAGATGAGAGAATAGATTGGGTTTTCCATTTCGCCTCACTGGCTTCGCCAAAATATTATCTAAAGCATCCTATTAAGACTCTTAAATCAGGGCTTCTGGGAACGCATAATTGTTTAGGTTTGGCTAAGAAAAGTGAGGCTAAGTTTTTTTTGGCGTCGACGTCTGAAATTTATGGGGATCCTTTAGTTCATCCTCAGCCGGAAGAATATTGGGGCAATGTTAATTCTATAGGAGTAAGGTCCTGTTACGATGAATCTAAAAGAGGAGCGGAGGCGTTAGTGTACGCGTATATGCGTCAGCATAATTTAGATGTAAGAGTTATTCGTATTTTTAATACTTATGGCCCTAATATGCGGATTGATGACGGTAGAGTTGTTTCTAACTTTATCGTGCAGGCGTTAAAAGGGCAGGATTTAACCATATATGGAGAAGGTAATCAGACGAGATCTTTTTGTTACGCGGATGATTTAGTTTCAGGGATAATAAGGATGACTGAAGTCGATTATCAGATGCCTTTAAATTTAGGTAATCCCGGCGAATTTACGGTGAGCGAGTTGGCTAAGATAGTCTTAAAAATAACGGATTCGAAATCAAAGATAAAGTTTTTGCCTTTACCAGAAGATGATCCGAAACAAAGACGGCCTGATATCAGTAAGGCTAGCGAATTATTGAATTGGCAGCCGCAAGTTTGTTTGGAAGAAGGTTTAAAGAGAACTATAGATTATTTTAAGAGAGTGATTAATGAGTAAGGATTCAATATTTGGGTTAACAAACGAATTGGTAAGCCAGATTATCAAAATCATTTTAGATCGTAAAGAGCCGGAGAAAATCGTTATTTTTGGCTCAAGGGCCCAGGGAGTATTTAAATACAATTCTGATATAGATATCGCGATTTTCGGCAGAGATTGGACAGATAGTGATATTGCTGTAGTAAAATTGAATTTAGATGAAGACGTACCTACGCCATTGAAGTTTGATGTGCTTAATTTTTACACGATAACTAAGGAGAGACTTAAAAAGAACATTTTAAATAAAGGGAGGGTTATTTATGACTCTGGAAAGGATTGATGAGTTTTTTGATGATTTTAGTAACGCTGTAGAACGATTGCGGGAAGCGTTAAATGGAGATTTTTCTTTGACCAGTTTGGTAGTTGATGGGACAATTCAGCGGTTTGAGTTTACTTTTGAGTTGTCATGGAAACTAGCTAATGCTATATTGGAAAACAACAATGTTTTCGCGCGTTGGCCGCGTATGGTAATAAAAGAGGCGTTTAAATTCGGTCTTATTAAGGAAGGGCAGGGGTGGTTAGAAATGTTGGAGGATAGGAATAAGACTTCGCATATATATGATGAAAAACAGGCGTTGGGAATATATGAGAGGATAAAAAATAAACATTTAAACTTCTTGATAAATTAATTGGTGAAACTAAAGAGTATATAAATAGCATTAAGGAGTGAAGATGAGAATACCATTATTAGATTTAAAACGCGAGTATGAATATTTAAAGACAGATATTGATAAAGCCGTTAGAGAATGTTTTGAATCACAGCGTTGGATTTTAGGGCCGCAGGTAAAGGAATTTGAACATCAGGCATCAAAGTATCTGGGAGTAAAATTTGCTTTTGGCGTTGCTTCGGGAACTGATGCCTTAGTTCTCGCATTGAGCGCGTTAGCGTTGAAGCTGAAAGGTAAAGAATTTTTTGATAAAGAAGATGAAATTATAACAACGCCGTTTACCTTTGTGGCGACAGCCGAAGCAATTGTTCGCTGCGGAGCTACTCCTGTATTTGTTGATATAAATCCTGATACATATAATATTTGTCCTGAGGCAATAAAGAAAGCTGTTACTAAAAATACAATAGGTATTATTCCTGTGCATTTGTATGGATTACCGGCAGATATGAATAGTATTTTGGAAATAGCGAAAGATAATGATTTGTTTGTAGTCGAAGATACGGCGCAGGCGTTTGGTGCTGAATATAGAGGCAAAAGAGTGGGGACGTTAGGGGATATAGGAGCGTTTAGCTGTTTTCCATCAAAAAATCTGGGTGGCTGCGGGGATGGAGGGTTGATTGTGGCTAATGATTTAGAACTAGCCGAGTTTACTCGGGTGTTAAGAAATCATGGTCAGAAGAAGAAATATGATGCTGATTTTACCGGATATAATTCGAGGCTGGATTCAATTCAGGCCGCTATTTTAAACGTTAAATTAAAACATATCGATAAATTTAATGAATTACGAAGGGGTGTTGCTCAACGATATGATGATGCGTTTAGTTCAGTAAAGGAAATACAAGTTCCCAAGCTGACAGCTGATAGCAGAAAGCAGATAGCTAATCTTAACCATGTCTATCATTTGTATACCATAAAAGTAGATGCTGATAGGGATAAGCTTTTAGAATATATTAATTCCAAGGGTATTGAGTCGCGAGTTTATTATCCCGTACTTCTTCATAAAATGGCGGCGTTTAAGCGTGGGAAAGTTTGTGGTGATTTAAAAAATAGCGAAGATGTATTATCGAGAGTTTTAACTTTGCCGATTCATCCTTTTTTAAAAGAAGAGGAGATAGAGTTTATTATAGAAGCTTTAAAAGATCATTTTAAATAACTATGGATTTTGAGAATGTTTTAAAAAGAATTATTAATGATTTTGAAAGGAGTCGCGTAAAGTACGCGTTAATAGGAGGATTTGCTTTAGGTTTGTGGGGTGTGGTTAGAGCCACAGCGGATTTGGATTTCTTGATAGATAAAGAAAAGTGTTTGAAGATGAAAGATATTATGCGTAAGCATAAATATAAATGTTTTTACGAAGATGATAACGTTGCTCAGTATAAAGGAGAAGAATATTTATTAGGAGAGATAGATTTCCTATACGCGTTTCGAAAACCGTCGAAGGAAATGTTAAAGCGGTGTGTCGTAAGAAAAATTTTTGATAATAAAATCACGATAAAAGTGTTGATTCCTGAAGATTTGATTGGATTAAAGGTGCAGGCAGTTGTGAATAATCCTAGCCGTAAGAGTATGGATTGGAGTGATATTGAGCAGCTAGCGGAAGCGAATAAGAAAAATATAAAATGGGATATTATAAAAAAGCATTTTTTATTATTTGATTTGGATGCTGACTTTAATAGATTGAGGGATAAGAATGGTTAACAATAAGAAAAGGAAGAAGGCGGATAAGTTAACGATAAAGAAAAAAATGTCTAAGAGCTCCGCGGATGAGTTTATTGATTTTGTGGTTATGTTTAATAGATTTATTAATCATAAACCGAAAGAAAAAGTTCCTATGATAGGTAGGGATATGAGAATGTAGGTTGAGATTATGCAGTACGAAACACATGTTAGATCCGTCCTAAAGACTATTTCATGGAGGATATTCGCGACGATAATTACTACGTCGTTAGTATTTGTTTTTACCAGAAAAATTGAAGTCGCTTTATTTATTGGTGGTATAGAAGCTGTTTGTAAAATGATTTTTTATTTTTTCCATGAACGTACATGGAACAAAATTAAATTTGGAAAGAAAGAGATTAAACCCTTTGTTTTATGGTTTACGGGATTATCCGGCGCGGGGAAAAGTACGATCGCGGATGGAGTTTATGATTATTTAATAAAGAAAGGGTGTAAGGTTGAGCGGCTTGATGGAGATGTTGTTCGTTCGGTTTTTCCTAATACCGGGTTCAGTAAGGAAGAAAGAAATAGCCATATTAAAAGAGTTGGTTTTTTAGCGTCTTTATTGGAAAAAAATGGGACAATAGTTATTTCTTCTTTTGTTTCGCCTTATCAGGAAGCAAGAGATTTTGTTAAAGAGCAATGTGACAATTTTATAGAAGTGTATGTTTCAGCTTCTGTTGATGTATGTGAGCAGAGAGACCCAAAAGGGCTATATAAAAAGGTAAGGAGTGGAGAAATTAAGAATTTTACAGGCATAGATGATCCTTATGAGCCGCCTAAGTTTCCGACAATTGTTGTTGATACCGCACGACAGACGATTGATGAGTCTTTTGAGCGAGTTAAAAATCATATTCAGAAATATTTGAATTGATCTGTACTGTTTATACTTGATTTTTCAGCAGAAATAGCCTTGTTTATGCTTGATTTTTCAG
>JAHISK010000017.1 GCA_018818105.1 Candidatus Omnitrophota bacterium
ATTTATTTCGCGGCCTCTTATTTTCCATGTAATTCCCATCAATTATGGTATATCATAAAACAAGAGGGGGCGCCAGTACTTTTTTATTTTTTTATTGATAAAGGATTAGGAGGCAATCCCTCGTTTACTCACCCATTACAATTACATAATAAATAATGTTGATAATATAAAATGGTATGGTATACTTAAATCCTTATGGCTGATAATTTGAGCCTAGTATGTGAGTTAGCATAATTTTTTAGAGAGATAGGGACCCAAGCAGTGGGCGATTTCTGATATAATAGTTAAAAATCCCCATTATTTTTAGGGCAAATTATAAATTAAGACAGATATATTAATTTTACAAAGGAGGAAGGAAGAAAATGTCGTTACCGCAGGTTATTAAGGAATTATTAGAAAATGGGGTTCATTTTGGACATCTAAGTAAGCATTGGAATCCTAAAATGAAGAAGTTTATTTTTGGAAAGAAGAAGAATGTATATATTATTGATTTAGAAAAAACCGCGCAGAAGTTAGAGGAAGCAAAAGATTTTATTCAGCAGATCGCGCAGCAGGGTGGCAAAATTTTGTTTGTCGCGACTAAGAAACAGCTGCGTGATTTAATAAAAGAACAGGCGATTTCTTGCCAGATGCCCTATGTAATTGAGCGATGGGTAGGAGGGTTTCTTACTAACGCTAATACTGTTAGAGTAAGAGTAAGAAAGTATGCTGAGTTAGTAGAACAAAGAGATAAGGGACAATTAAGCAAGGTCACAAAGAAAGAATTAGTAATGTTAAATAGAGAAATAGATAGGATGCATAAGATTTATAGTGGAGTTGTTTCTTTAGAAGGTTTACCCGAATGTATTTTTGTGGTAAATCCTAAAAAGGAAGTAGCTTGTGTAAGAGAAGCGAATAAATTAGGAATTCCTATAGTAGCCTTGATAGATACGGATGCTAATCCAGAAGTTGTGGATTATCCTGTTCCGGGGAATGACGATGCTATAAAATCAGTTAGGTATATAGTTTCTTGTCTTTCTGAGGCGGTTAATCAGGGAGTAAAGAAAAGAAAGGAGCTCCTCGAAGGGGAAAAGGGTAAAGAAAATACTGAGAACTCCGAAGGCGAACAGTTGAGTTTGGATGTCATCGAAGAGGCAGCTGTTGTTGAAGAAATTGTTGAGAAAGAAAAAGTAAAAGAGGCTAAGCATCCTTCTCAGCAAAAGGAGGTGTAATATGAGTCTAGATAAAATAAAGAAATTAAGAGAAACTACTTTTTTAGGTATTAATGATTGTAAGCAAGCCTTGGTTCAAGCCGAGGGGGATTTTAATAAGGCTTTAGAGGTTTTACGTAAGAAAGGCATTCAAGTAAGCGATAAGAAGAAATCTCGGGAAACTTCTCAAGGGTTAATAGATTCCTATGTCCATTTTGGCGGGAACTTAGGCACGTTAGTAGAAGTTAATTGTGAAACCGACTTTGTCGCGCGGACAGAAGTTTTTAAGAAGTTCGTAAAAGATATTTCTATGCAGATTGCCGCGGCAACTCCTAAGTATATCAACCGTGAGGATATTCCGCCTGCCGAGTTAGAGGGGGTTGAAGACGTTGATAAGTATGTTAAAGATAATTGTTTGATATTTCAGCCTTTTATAAAGGATAGCAAGTTGACTATTAAGGATTATTTGCAAGATGTGATTGCTAAGACAGGGGAAAATATTGTAATTCGGCGGTTTGTTCGGTTCGCGATAGGAGGATAAAATGAAGGCTAAATATAAGAGAGTTCTCCTTAAATTAAGCGGAGAAGCTTTTTTAGGTGAGAGATTTCATGGAATTGATACTTCCGTGTGCGCTCATTTAGCTATGCAAATTAAGGAAGTGATTAATTTAGGGGTAGAAATCGCGGTCGTGGTAGGTGGTGGAAATATTTTTAGAGGAGAGGCTAGATCTAAAGAGTTTGATATGGAAAGGACAGTCGCTGATTATATGGGGATGTTAGCTACTGTATTAAATGGACTAGCGTTACAGAATGCGTTAGAAAAGAATAAAATTCCTTCGCGAGTAATGACAGCGATTCAGATGCATCAGATAGCAGAACCGTATATTAGGCGTCGCGCGATGAGGCATTTAGAGAAAAAGAGAGTGGTGATTTTTGTTGCTGGAACCGGCAATCCTTATTTTACTACAGATACGACAGCCGCATTACGCAGCGTTGAGATTAAAGTGGATGTATTGCTTAAGGGAACAAAAGTAGACGGTGTATATTCGGCTGATCCCATGAAAGAAAAGCGCGCTGAGTTGTTTGAAAAACTAACATATATGGATGTAATTAAGAAACAGTTAAGAATAATGGATTCAACAGCAATTACATTATGTATGGAAAATAAAGTGCCGATAAATGTTTTTAATTTTATGAAAGAAGGGGCCTTAAAGAAAATTGTTTTAGGCAGTAAAATAGGAACACGTATTAGCTAATTTTTATGTTTTGTAACAAAATTACAATAATCAACTTCCAACTCCCAAATTACAATATACAAATAGAGATAATAAATAAAAGAATAAGTTAATAACTATTAATGATAAATTAGGTTTATCTCCGTTTCTGTTTATGTATTGTATATTTGGAATTGTCTATTGTTTGTAATTTGTATATTGTTTATTTGACTTAAAATAAATTAAATATTTTTGACAGTACCAGAGTTTATTAAAGGGGGCTTTTATGGTTTCTAAGCAGTGTATAAGAGAGATTGAAGAGTTGATGAAAAAGTCAGTAGACGCCACGAAACGAGAATTCGCGGAGTTGCGTTCTGGCAGGGCGAATCCAAAAATGGTTGAAGGGATAAAAGTAAATTATTATGGTACTCCCACTTTACTTAAAGAGATTGCTACTATAAATGTTTCCGAAGCGAGATTAATTGTGATAAGTCCCTATGACCCATCTTCGGTAAAAGATATTGAAAAGGCAATTTTGCAAACTGATTTAGGAATTACGCCTATAGGTGATGGCAAGATTATTCGATTAATAATTCCTCCATTATCTGAGGAGCGCAGAGACGAGTTATCTAAGATTGTAAAGAAGGCAGCCGAGGAAGGGAAAGTTTCTATAAGGACAATAAGAAGAGATGGTAATGACCGTATTAAGAAGTTAGAGAAAGATAAAAAAATTTCTGAAGATGAAAGGTTTAAAGCTGAAGATGAGATTCAGAAATTAACTGATAAATATATTAAAGACACCGATAAAGTTTTAGAAGAAAAAGAGAAGGAATTGAAAGCATTTTGAGCCGCTAGCTCATCTGGTAGAGCACCGGCCTTTTAAGCCGGGTGTGCCGAGTTCGAGCCTCGGGCGGCTCATTTTATATAGTTCGTAGTACGCTTCGCTGGGAGTTCGTAGTTCATAGAAAAAATTTAGATATCTACGAACTATGAACTCATAACTATGAACTATTTTAGCGGACGTGGTGGAATTGGCAGACACGCAGGACTTAGAATCCTGTCTCGAAAGAGGTGAGAGTTCAACTCTCTCCGTCCGCATTGGAAAGTCCATAGACCATGGTCGATAGGTAATAAATAATGTGAATTTTTCTAGGGACTATGGACGGTTGACTATGGACTAATTTGCGGGCGTAGCTCAATTGGCTAGAGCGTCACGTTGCCAACGTGAAGGTTGAGGGTTCAATTCCCTTCGCCCGCTCCATTTTTATGATAATGAGTACTAATATTATTGATTATTTAGATAAAGATAGCATTTGTTTAGAGGTAAAACGAAAGAATAAGAGAAATGTTATTTCCCACATTCTAGATTATCTTATTTCTAAGAAAAAGATTACCCAAGCAAACAAAAAAGAGATTAATAAACTTTTGATTCAAAGGGAAGAAATGGGTTCAACCGCTATTGGCGGGTGTATCGCTCTTCCTCATGCCCGTGTAAATTCTGTAAAAGATATTGTTATTTGTTTGGCGATTGCTCCTGAAGGAGTTGACTTTGATTCTTTAGATCAGGAGAAAGTAAATATTATAGCATTATTGCTTTCTAATCAAAAAGAAGCCGGCTTACATCTTAAAATGTTAGCCTTTTTAGCAAGGATGTTGCGCGATAAATATTTTGTGCAGCAACTGAAAATAGCCAAAACTAAAGAAGATGTTTTAGCTTTGGTAAATAAACAACAGCAAGCCGTAAGATAGATTTTTAACGGCGCATAAAAGGTTTTCTACACCACTGAAAATCTCAATAATTATCTACGAAGGAGAGTTTCTTGAATGAAAAAATTCATAAAATTCATAAAATGGTTTTATCCAGGATTAAAAATAAAGAGATGGATTACTCTTTGGGTAGTAGGATTAGTTTTTATATTAGTCGCGTCGCCACAGGTATTTACCAGCATATATTTAGTTCTGCGGGGGCTTTATTGGGTATTGTTTATTATAGGAATAGGGTTATTCATTGTAGGTACGGCTTATCTTATACGAAGTTTCTTTGAGGCGATTTATCCTCATAAAGAGCAAGATTTGATAGATATCATTTATGAAAAAAGGTTTTTAGCAAAAGGGCCAAAAATTGTTGCTATTGGTGGAGGAACAGGGTTATCTACTATATTAGAAGGGTTAAAAGATTATACGACTAATATTACGGCTATTGTAGCGGTAGCTGATGAAGGAGGTTCTTCGGGTAGATTAAGAGAAGAGTTTGGTATTTTGCCCCCAGGAGATATAAGAAACTGTTTAGTTTCTTTAGCTCAAGCACCGCAGCTTATGCGTGACTTATTTCAATATCGGTTCAAAGAGGGGGAGGGAATGAAGGGGCACAGTTTTGGTAATATCTTTATAACAGCAATGACTCAAGTTACCGGTAGCTTTAAGGCCGCGGTTGAGGAGTCTAGTAAGGTTTTAGCTATAAAGGGTAGAGTAATTCCTTCCAGTCTTGATAAGATAAGGCTTAAGGCTGAATATGACGATGGGTCTACTAAGGAAGGAGAAGATAAAATTCCAAAGGAAGAAAAAAGAATAAAACGAATATCCATTCTTCCTAGTGACGCGAAGTTAAATCCGGAAATTTTAGAAGATATTAGAGCAGCTGAAATTATAATTTTTGGTCCGGGAAGTTTGTTTACAAGTGTTTTGCCGAATCTTCTTATAGAAGGAATAAGTGAAGAGATAGTGAGGAAAGAGGCACTAAAAATTTATATATGTAATGTTATGACTCAAAATGGTGAGACCGATGGGTTTACTGCCACGGATCATTTTAAAGTGATTGAAGCTCATACTAAGAATGGTTTAATTAATGCTTGTTTAGTTAATTCAGGACGGTTAGAATATAGATTGCTTCTTAAATACGCTCAGGAAAAATCTTTTCCTGTGATTTTTGATAGAGAGAGATTAAAGAAGATGGGTGTTGCGGTTTTTGAAGCCGATGTTGTAAGTAGGGATAACTATTTGCGGCATAATTCTAAAGAAGTAGCCAGAGAGATTATAAAAATTTATAATAATTATTGGAAGAAGAGATGGAAAGAATTGAAAAAGAAATAGTGGTAAGTAATATCCACGGGTTGCACGCGCGTCCTGCCGCGCTTTTTGTTCAGTTGGCGAATCAGTTTGATTCATCGATAATGTTGAAAAAGGATTCGGAAATGGTGGATGGCAAATCCATAATCGCGATATTGAGTTTAGGGATAAATAACGGATCAGTGGTAAGGATGATAGTAGAGGGTAACGACGCGCCGCAAGCTATAGAGCGGCTTAAGAGGTTTTTAGAGGAGAGTAATGATTAAATTAAAAGGTATAGCCGCTTCAAGCGGTATAGGTGTGGGAAAGGCGTACTTTATTGGCACCGAAGAATTTACTATTCCTAAGAGAAAAATTTCTCATGAGGATATTTCTCGGGAAATCTATCGATTGGAAGAAGGTTTAATTGAAACACGTAAGGAAATATCCGCTTTACAAAAGAGGATTTCTGATGATCTGGGATTTGACCATGCTAAGATATTTGAGGCGCATTTGCTTGTTTTAGAAGATAGAGTTTTAATTGAAGATATTATTGGGCACATTAAGAATAAGAAAGTAAATGTCGAATATGCTTTTTCAGAAAGTATAAAAAAGTATGTTAATACACTTCTTAGTTTAGAAGATGAGTATTTAAGAGAAAGAGTTATTGATATTGAAGACGTTTCTCGAAGAGTTTTAAGAAAACTTCTCAAGAAAGAAACGGTTAGTTTGCAGGAGTTAAAAGAGAAGGTGATTATTGTTACTCATGATCTCGCGCCTTCTCAAGCGGCAAGTTTACCTAAAGAAAATATTTTAGCTTTTGTTACTGATGTAGGCGGTATTACTTCTCATACGGCAATTATCGCCAGAAGTTTAGGAATTCCCGCGGTTGTAGGGGTTGAGATAGCCACAAAGAATATTAAGTCGGGAAATAAACTTATTGTTGATGGGGCCGCGGGAGAGATTTTAGTAAACCCAAGCGCTAAACTTTTTAAAGAATACCATAAAAAGTATTTAAAGCAGGCCAAAGAAATAAAGTCTATTCATATTTCTAAGGCAGTTAAAGCCCGCACTAAAGATAAAAAAGAAGTTGTTGTTTCTGCCAATATAGAGATTCCTGAGGAATTACCGTTAGTTCATAAGTTCGGCGCTGAAGGTGTAGGGTTATATAGAACAGAATATATCTTTTTAGGGCGGCGTGATTTGCCTTTTGAAGAAGAGCAGTATAAGGCTTACCTTAATGTTGTTAAGAAAGTTAAGCCTTATCCGGTAATTATTAGAACAATTGATATCGGGGGTGATAAATTTCTTTCGCAGCCGACTGTGCCTGTTGAAATGTCGCCATTTCTTGGGTGGCGGGCAATTAGATTTTGTTTGGCGCGGCCGGATGTTTTTAAAGTTCAGTTACGGGCAATTTTACGGGCATCGGCGGAAGGTAACGTAAAAGTTATGTTTCCTATGATTTCAGGAGTTGAAGAATTAAGAGAAGCAAAACGTCTTCTTCAAGAATGTAAAGTCGAATTAAAAGAAGAAGAAAAAAATTTCGATAAAAATATATCTGTTGGGACAATGATTGAGGTGCCTTCGGCGGCTTTAACAGCGGATGTGTTAGCCCAGGAGAGTGATTTTTTCAGTATTGGGACTAACGATTTAATTCAATACTCTTTAGCTGTTGATAGAGCGAATGAAAAGGTTGCTTATTTGTATGAGCCAGGACATCCGGCAGTATTGAGGCTAGTAAAGAATATTATTGATGCTGCCCATAAGAAAGGAATTTTGGTTGGAATGTGCGGTGAGATGTCTGGTGAGCCTCTTTTCGCTTTTTTGCTGGTGGGATTGGGGTTAGATGAATTTAGTATGGCTCCGCCGCGGGTTCCTAGAATAAAAGAGTTAATTAGGCATATTAAATATGAGGATGCTAAGGAAGTAGCAGATAAAATAATGAAATTACCTACAGCAAGCGAAGTAGAGAAATGTTTACAACAGGAGTTAAAGAAAATTTTGATGGATGATTTTAATAGGATACTGATGATTTGATATGCGTATAATAATTTTAGCTGCCGGTTATGGCACCAGATTATATCCTTTAACGTTAGATTTACCTAAACCCCTTATTTGTATAAATCATAAGCCGATTATAAATTTTTTAATTGATAAAATAGAAGAGTTAAGCCATTTTTATCCTATAGAGGGAATAACGGTAGTATCTAATAATAAATTTTATAATAAATTTCTAGATTGGAGAAAAGAATACAAAGTAATGGCGAGAATTGTTAATGATGGGTCTAACAGCCCGCAAGATAGATTGGGCGCGGTTAGAGATATTAAGGTTGCCATGGGCCAAGAACAAGGAGACTGGTTAGTTCTTGGCGGAGATAATTTATTTGAAGATAGTTTAGTCGGGTTTGTTAATTTTGTTTTAGAAAAAAAACCTTATTCTTCGATAGGTTTGTATGATGTTAAAGATAAGGCTGAGGCAGTCAATTATGGTATTGTAGAAATAGATGCCGACGAAAAAATAATTAAGTTTCAAGAGAAACCCAAGAATCCTATATCAACATTAGCGGCAACTTGCGTTTATTTTTTTTCTCAAGATTCTTTGAATTTATTAGATTCGTTTTTTATGGAAGTAGAAAAAAACGATACTTCCGGTGAATATATAAGATGGATGATAGATAAAACAAGAGTTTATGGGTATAGTTTTAAAAAAAGATGGTTTGATATTGGTGGGAATGATTCTTTAAAGATGGCGGAGCAGACCTTTATTTAGATAGTGTCAAAAGTTTGATGAAAAAGCGGATACTTTAAAGTTGATTTTAAATGGTTAAAGATACAATAACCAAGAAACAAGATACAAACAAATTCCAATGACCAAGATACAATCACCAAATGAACTTTTGTTTTTAATAATATTTTTGATTATTGGATATTGGTGATTGGTTATTATTTGGTTATTGTTTCTTGTCTCTTGGAGATTATTAGAATTGGATATTGGAATTTATGATAATATCAAATAGGAGATGGGGATGCCGTTAAAAGATTTAAGAAATAAAATTGATGTTATTGACGCAAAGCTACTCGATCTTCTTAATAAGAGAGTGTTAGAAGTTATAAAAGTTAACGAATTAAAGAAAAAAAGTAATTTAGAGTTTTTTTCTTCGGAACGGGAATTTACTATTTTAAATCATCTTAAAAAAGTTAGCAAAGGACCGCTTTGCGCTGAAGATATAGATATTATTTTTAGAGAAGTATTGTCGGTATGCCGGGCTTTAAGAAAAGGTCTGAGCATAGCGTATTTAGGCCCGGAAGGTACTTTCACGCATTTAGCGGCAATAAGGAAATTTGGCAAGAAACCAAGCTACATTCCTTCAGAAAGTATAAGGGAAGTATTTGAAAAAGTGGAGAAAGACGAAGTTGAATATGGGGTTGTACCTATTGAAAATTCTATTGAAGGGGTGGTTAATTATACTTTAGATATGTTTCTTTCTTCCAATTTAAAAATATGTTCAGAAAAGAGTATAAATATTTCGCATTCTTTGTTAGGGGTATCTTCTAAAACTATTAAAAGAATATATTCTCATCCTCAGGTATTTCCTCAATGCCGGAAGTGGATTTCGCGGAATATGCCTAATGCTGAGTTAGTTCCTACTGAATCTACGGCAAAAGCCGCTTTAGCGGTAAAAAGAGATCCTAAAGGAGCTTGTATTGGGAATAAAATTCTTGCTAATATTTATGGGTTAAGAGTAATTGCTTCTTCTCTAGAAGATTTTTCATCTAATATAACCCGGTTCTTAGTTATCGCGAAAAACGATAGTTCTCCTTGTGGCAGGGATAAAACATCAATTCTTTTTTCTATAAAGGATAAAGTAGGAGCGTTGCATGATTCTTTAGACGCGTTTAAAAAGTACGGAATAAATTTGACTAAAATAGAATCTCGACCGTCTAAGAAAAAGGTATGGGATTATTATTTTTTTGTGGATTTCCGAGGGCATAGAACTCAGCCGGCAGTACAGAATGTATTAAAGAAATTAGAAAAAGGATGTACTTTTGTAAAGATTCTTGGTTCCTACCCCAGAGAGAGCTAACAATAGTCCATAGTTGATAGTCCATAGACCATAGACCATAGTATAATTATTTATATGGGTTGTCTAAAAAATAGAGAGATGTTTAAGAAAAGATTAAGCAATATAAATAGTTATAAACCAGGTAAGCCGATTGAAGAGGTAAAACGGGAGTTAGAAGTAGATGAGGTATATAAACTTGCTTCTAACGAAATACCTTTTTCTCCGACATATATTAATAAAGCTATCCAGAAAGAATTAAAAAATATTAATCGCTATCCCGAAACAGGGTGTTTTTATTTAAGAAGGGCAGTAGCTAAAAAACTCAAAGTCAGAGAGAATAGCATTGTTTTTGGTAATGGGTCTGATGAGATAATCACGTTGGCACTACGTGCTTTGATAGAGGATGGAGATGAAGTTTTAGTAGCTTATCCTACGTTTTTAATCTATGAGATTCAAGCTAGAATAGAGGGAGCAAAGATTATAAGGGTGCCATTGAAAGATTTTCGTTATTGCCTTGATGATATTGCCAATAAAGTTACTTCTCGTACTAAATTGATTTTTATAGCCAATCCGGATAATCCTACAGGAACATATTTAACTAATAAAGAAGTAAAAGCTTTTCTTGATAAAATACCTTCTAGTGTAGTGGTTTTTTTTGATGAAGCTTATTTCGAATTTGCTCCTGCCGATTTTCCTAAATCTATTCGATTTCTTAATGAAAGAGGCAATATAATTGTTGCTCGTACTTTTTCTAAGGCGTATGGTTTAGCGGGAGCGAGAATTGGCTATGGCATTACGACGCCGGATATTGCTGCTGTTTTGAATAAAGTAAGGGAACCTTTTAACGTAAATAGATTTGCTCAGGTGGCAGCGGCGGCGGCGGTTAATAACGATGAGTTTTTAGATAAAGTTATAACGCACGTTAAGCGTGAAAAACAGTTTTTATATAAAGAGTTAAGCAAAATAGGAATAGAATTCATCAGAAGCGCTACTAATTTTATCCTTATTGACTTTAAAAAAGACACAGGATGCCTAAACCAATATCTTTTAGAAAACGGTATAATCATTCGTGAATTAAAAGGTTGGGGTTTGCCAAATTTATTTCGAGTTACCGTTGGGTTATGTAAAGAAAATAAGAAATTCATTGATTTACTGAAGAGATATGTAAATAGTATATAGTCGTTTAACAACTAACAACTAAAAAAACGGAGGTAGACAAAATGATAATTGTATTCAAAAAAGATGCTACTAAATCACAAATAAAGGATGTTTTAGACAGGGCAAAAAAGTTGAAGTTAAAAACAATGGTTTCTTCGGGAATAGAAAGGACTATAGTGGGGGTTATCGGTCCTGAAGAGGTTATTCGACTGCAGCCTTTAGAAGTTTTTCCTGGGGTTGAGAAGGTAATGCCGGTACTGGCGCCATATAAGTTAGTATCCAGAGAATTCAAAAAAGAAGATAGCGTAATAAAAATTAAAGACGGAGTTACTATTGGAGGAAAAAAAATTGTAGTTATAGCTGGTCCTTGTTCTATTGAGTCTAGAGATCAGATAAGAGAAGTCGCCGCGGTCGTTAAAGAGGCAGGCGCTAGCATTTTACGAGGAGGAGCGTTTAAACCGAGATCTTCTCCCTATGCTTTTCAAGGGTTAGCGGAAGAAGGTTTGAAATATTTAAAAGAATCTGGGGAGGAAAATGATATAGCTACTGTTACCGAAGTTATGGATACAAGAGATGTAGAGTTAGTAGCCAAATATGCTGATGTCTTACAAATCGGAGCTAGGAACGTACAGAATTTTAATCTTTTAAAAGAAGTGGGGCAAACGCGTAAGCCAGTTATTTTGAAACGAGGGTTAAGTACTACTATAAAGGAGTGGTTAATGAGTGCCGAATATATATTATCCGGCGGCAATTTTAATGTGATTTTATGTGAGCGTGGGATAAGGACGTTTGAAGATTTTACGCGCAACACTCTTGATTTAAGCGCTGTTCCGGTAGTTAAGTTGTTATCTCATCTACCTATTATTGTAGATCCTTCTCATGCTACAGGTAAGTGGGGGTTAGTTGCTCCGTTGAGCAAAGCTGCCGTTGTGTGTGGGGCCAACGGTCTTTTAATTGAGGTTCATCCTAAACCGGAAGAGGCATTAAGTGATGGACCGCAGCAGCTTCGTCCAGAAAATTTCGCAAGCCTTATGCGGGAGTTAAAGAAAATGGCATTAGCAGTCGATAAAGAAATATAATTCATAATATGAGAAAGAATCAAAAACAATTTTATTCGGGAGGCTCTGATCCCTTAAAAGCACGGTATCCTTCCCGAAGGGAATGATTTTTAAGGGTGAAGCGCCAGTAAAAATCCGCGCAGGGGATTTTTACGATCCCGAGAAAATTCGTTTTTGATTCTTTAGTCATAAAGGATAAAAAATGAAAAACAAAAAAGTAGCGATAATCGGCGTTGGATTTATGGGTGGATCATTGGCTCTGGCGTTGAGAGAAAAATTTCCTAATTTTATAATTTGGGGATACGCGAGGAACAAATCTGCATACGATAGGATTAAGAAGGCAGGAGTTGTTCATAAGGTAGAACGGGATTTAAAAAAATCGGTTCAAGATGCCGATTTCGTTGTGTTCGCTTTACCGGTTCGGGGTATTGTTGAGTACTTTAAAAAAATTTCTTCTTTCGTAAAGAAAGGAGCGATTATTTTTGATTTAGGCAGTAGTAAAGAAGAAATAGATAGAGCAGCTTTGAAATATATTCCCAAAACAGTTCATTTTGTGGGGTGTCATCCTTTATGTGGGGGAGAAAAGGGCGGTGTTGAGTTTTGTGTAAAAGGGCTGTATCGTGACGCCAGTTGTATAATTACAGCTTCTCCTAGAACGGCAGCAACTAAGATAGTTGTTAAACTATGGCAGCAACTGGGTGGCAAAGTAATATTTTTGTCTTCAAAACTTCATGATAAAATTCTTTCTTCGGTTTCACATCTGCCGCATCTTATATCTTTTTCAATGACGGATTTTATTTCTAAGGAGTATTTAAAGTTTTCTTCGCGCAGTTTAAAAGATTTAACTAGAATATCCGATTCTCCCGCGCCGGTGTGGACGGATATATTACTTTCTAATAAAGAGAACTTGTTAAGAGATTTAGAGGGATTCATAAAAATCCTAAAGAAATTTGATGCCGCGATGAAAAAAGGAGACAGAAGAAAAATTGGTGATTTAATTATACGAGCTAATAAAAAACATCAAGTGTTATCAAATCTAACCTAACTAATTATGATTATAGCTATAGATGGACCTGCCGGTTCAGGAAAAACTACAGTCGCTAAACTTTTAAGTAAGAGATTAAAAATATCATATTTAGATACGGGGGCGACATATCGAGCTTTGACTTTGAAAGCCTTAGAGGATAATTTGAATTTAGGAGATGAGAGTGTCTTAGTTGATTTGGCAAAAAAAATAAAGTTGAAGATTGAATCTGAAAAAGTTTATCTTGATGGAGTAGATGTTAGTAGTAAGATACGAGTTCCTCGTATTGATAAAAATATTTCTGTTGTAGTTTCACATCCTGCTGTGCGCCAGCAAATGGTAAATTTACAACGTCAGATGGCTAAAGAAGGAGACTTTGTCGTTGAAGGCAGAGACATCACGACAGTGGTTTTTCCTGGCGCGCAGAAGAAATTTTATTTAGACGCTCAATTTTCGTTAAGAGTAAGGAGAAGGTTTGAAGAGTTGATTGAAAAAGAAATAGTGGTTGATTTTGATGAGTTGAAAGAGGATTTGAAAAGAAGGGATCATGCTGATAAAAATAGAGAAGTAGGACCTTTGCGAATTAGTGATGACGCTATTTTAGTAGATACGACAGGGCTTACATTAGATGAAGTAATAGATGTTCTTATGGAACAGATTAATAAATAGGTAAGGGAAATGCAGTCAAAAGAACAAATAAGAAATTTTTGTATTATAGCCCATATTGATCATGGTAAATCTACATTAGCCGATAGATTTTTGGAGGTAACCGGCGCGGTAGACAAAAGAAAGATATCTCCGCAGATGTTAGATAGCATGGAACTGGAGCGGGAGCGTGGCATTACAATAAAAGCAAAGGCAGTAAGGTTGAATTTTTTATATAAAGGTAAAAATTATATTCTAAATCTTATTGATACTCCCGGTCACGTTGATTTTTCTTATGAAGTAGCAAAGTCTTTACAGGGGTGTGAAGGCGCGATTCTTCTAGTAGACGCTTCTCAAGGGATAGAAGCTCAAACCGTGGCTAATTTTCATTTAGCGTTAGAGAGTAATTTAAAAATGATTCCAGTACTTAATAAGATAGACCTTCCCAGCGCTGATGTTAAGCGTTGCACAGATCAGCTTTGTGAAATTTTTGGGTTTAAAGAAGATGAAATTTCTTCAGTATCGGCTAAAGATGGGGAAGGGGTGTTGGCGGTGGTAGCCCGGGTTATAGAAGAAATCTCCGCGCCCGAAGGCGATATCGATAAACCGTTAAAAGCGGTTCTTTTTGATTCTTTATATGACCCTTACAAAGGTGTTATTTTATTTTTAAGAGTATTTGATGGGAAAATTAATGTAGGTGATAATATCCTTCTTATGCATCAGGAGAAAACATATAGAGTAGAAGAATTAGGGGTGTTTCTTCCTCATGCGCAGAAGCAGGATTCTCTGGTTCGCGGCGAGGTTGGGTATGTTTGCTGTAATATTAAGAATCCTCAGGAAATTGATATGGGAGATACTATTACGTCACCCAAAACGCCTACTCAGGAGCCTTTCGAAGGATATAAAAAGATGTCTTCTATGGTTTTTTGTGGAATTTTTCCTACCGCGCCTAAAGATTATCCTCTCTTACGGGATGCTATAGAGAAATTGAAGTTATCTGACGCGTCATTAGTGTATGAACCTGATAATTTAGGTAGTTTAGGATACGGATTTCGATGTGGATTTTTAGGGCTTTTGCATATGGAGATTGTTCAGGAACGGTTAGAAAGAGAATATAATTTAGATCTCATTCTTACGTCGCCCAATGTAATGTATAGGGTCAAGAAGAAAGATGGGGGAGTTCTAGATATAGAAAGTCCGCATCAGTTGCCTGATTCATCTAATATAGAAGAGGTTGAAGAACCTTTTATTAAAGCGACAATTGTGACTCCGGTAGAAGGTATGGATCCGTTATGTGATTTAGCAAAGTCTCGACGAGGGGAGTTTGTTACGATGGATTATCTAGGTAAGGATCGCTTAAGTCTGGTTTTTAATTTGCCGTTAGGGGAGATTGTTGTAGATTTTTATGATAAAATAAAGTCAGTAACTAAGGGCTATGCTTCTTTTGATTATGAGTTTATTGGATACAAAAAGACAAACATAGTTAAGATAGATATTCTTCTTAACAAAAAAACCATGGAAGCTTTTGCTTTACTGGTGCATAAAGAAAAGGCGGAGGTTAAAGCAAGGAGCGTTGTTGAGAAATTAAAGGACTTAATCCCTCGGCAAATGTATGAAGTAACTATTCAGGCAGCAATTGGATCTAGAATTATTGCTTCCGCGCGCAGGGCGGCGATAAAAAAGAATGTTACGGCAAAGTGTTATGGCGGAGATATTTCTAGAAAAAGAAAACTTTGGGAGAAACAGAAGAAAGGAAAGAAGAAAATGAAACAAATCGGAAACATCCAGGTTCCGCCGGAGGCGTTTTTAGAAATTTTAAGAATGTGATGTTGAGTAACCAGAAACCAGAGTACAGAAACCAGAAAAGATTAATAATTGATAGAATGTGTAGGGACAGGCTCCTGTGCCTGTCCGTTAGAATGTGCGCCCGGCATGGCGCAAAGACTAAGAGGTGAAAGTCCTCTATGAGCCCGGTGTGGGGAATCATTAGCTGAACAGCAAGGGTGTCTATCGTGAGGTAGAATCTGAAGGAAGCTGAAAGCAAAACACTGACTCGACG
>JAHISK010000144.1 GCA_018818105.1 Candidatus Omnitrophota bacterium
CACTGCTGCTAAAAGATTAAAAAATCAGACACTTGAAGAATGGTTCTTGTGGACACTGGAAGAATTTGCTAAAAATTCCAATGTTAACCCTATATCATTATTGCCTTCCGTAGGAATCCCATAAAGACTCACCCATTACAAATTGTTTTTTATTTTTCTTGTAAATAAAGCGATATATGATATAATTGCAAATAATAGAATTAGTGTGAAGTTCATTGAAAAAGAGAGAGATTTAGCCGGGGATTTTGAAAACGGCACATTCTACGAACCCCTGGTTAAAAGAAGGATTGCAAAGTCCGTTAACCAAGATTTTTAGTAACTATTTAAGGAGAAAATAATGGAAGAACAGAAAAAATTATATATTGGTAACTTGGAATACGGAGTTACTGAAGAATCACTAAAAGCGTTTATTGAAGAAAAAGGATTAACTGTAAGCTCAGTAAAACTTATCACTGACAAATATTCAGGAAAATCAAAAGGCTTTGGATTCGCGGAGTTTGAAACTGAAGACCAAGCTCAAGCAGCTGTAGACAGCTTAAACGAACAAGAATTCAACGGAAGAAAATTAACAGTTAACAAAGCACGTAAAATGCAGCCGAGAAAAGACAACTTCGGTGGCGGTAGCAGCGGCGGTAGCGGCGGCGGACGTGGCGGTAACTTTGGCGGACGGAACTCAGGTTTCGGCGGCGGAAGATATTAATTAAAATTGCAATAGCAATAGAATCGTAAGTTAACAAATAAGAGTAGAAGAAAAGCCGTTTTTTTCTTCTACTCTTCTCTCTCTCTTTTCTTTTATCAATCCATAAAACAGAAACCCCGCGAATTAGTCTTATATATCATGAGCGAAAACAAAAAGAAATCTCACTCCTGGCTTAAAAAATCTTATAATAATTACTCGTTTTTAAACAGCCCCGCGGCAAGAACCATACGTGTTTTATCTGAATTAATCGAACCGGAAAGCCGGTTCAGAAAACATAACCTGCGTAACACCGTAGTATTTTTTGGATCAGCACGTACACTGCCAAGACAAACCGCTTTAAAGAACTTAAAAACAATTGAACTAAACCTTACTAAAACAAAAAAACACTCTAAAGAACTCGCGCTAAAATACGAACAAGCCAAACGAGACGTAATAATGTCCCGTTATTATGAAGACGCTGTTAAACTATCAGAAAAACTTACGCGTTGGTTTAAGGATATAAAAAACGCTCATAAGAATTTTGTGATTTGTTCCGGCGGCGGACCAGGCATTATGGAAGCGGCTAACCGCGGCGCGAAAAACGCCAAAGGTCAATCTATCGGATTAAACATTAGTTTACCGATGGAACAAACCCCTAACCCCTACCAGTCAAAAGAACTAACCTTTGAATTTCACTACTTTTTCATTCGTAAATTCTGGTTCTTTTATCCGGCAAAAGCGTTAATTGTTTTTCCCGGCGGATACGGAACATTAGATGAATTCTTTGAACTGCTAACTCTAGTTCAAACCAACAAATCAAAAAAGTACATGCCAATAGTTCTATATGGCAGCGACTATTGGAAAAAAACAATTAATTTTGATGAAATGGTTAAATGGGGAGTAATCTCTGAAAAAGACTTAAAACTGTTTAAAATCTTCGATAACGTCCAAGACTCTTTTACCTACCTAAAAGATGAATTAACTAAACACTATATATAGAATTATTTGTATTTGTACCCAGAACATTTTGTTACCTATCTGCCCGTTCGTTCAATTTGTTTTTTCATCAAGATGACCAGCGATGAATTTATGTAGTATGCTAGAAATAAATGGCTGATAGGGCAAACCTTCTTCGTGGTTATACCCGAATTTTATTTAATTCTATATTATCAATTTTATTAGGATTTTCAATATCTTTATCCCATGTCGCGAGATTGGTTCGAATGTATTGACGGATGGTATTTTTTGTTGTCTGTTTTCAACGCAGATTGAAAAATCATATCGCAAAATCCATAAGGTTGACGTTTAATTCTTTAAAAAGGTTATACAGGGTCATCATCGACAAGCCTAATATATTATAAAACGACCCTTCTATATCGTCAAAGATAAATGTACCGGGACCTTCTATGGAAAATCCTCCCGCTTTATCATGCGGTCCGGATATTTTTACAAACTTATCAATTTGTTCAGAAGAAATTTTTCTAACCTTTATCTTCGACACAGCTATGTTTCCGGCTGACTTTTTCCCTTTAGCGTCTATCACACAAACTCCGGTATAAACACTAATAGTTTTACCACTGAAAGCACGTAGAAAAGATTTAGCTTCTTTTTTAGTCTTAGGTTTTCCCATAAGCCGTTTTCCTAATAACACAATCGTATCAGCACCAATAACAAAATATTCCTTCCCGTTATAACGTTGTGCTACTTTTTGAGCTTTAAGACAGGCGTTATGTAAAACATTAAACCGCGCGCCCCGCTTATGATCCATTTTCTCAACGACATTACTTACAATAACTCGATGCGAGATTCCACATTCTTTAAGAATCCTTGACCGCCGCGCGGACTTTGAGGCTAATATAATATTAAATTTCATTTAATGTTTCAAGTCTCATGTCACAGGTATCATGTCTTTAATACCCTCTCTCACCTGTTAACCTGCAACCTGTTACCTATATATTACTCCCACAAACCCAACCTGTAGAAAACGCCGCCTGCATATTATAACCACCAGTTTTAGCGTCTATATCCAGCACCTCTCCGGCAAAAAATAATCCTTTAAGGAGTTTTGACTCCATAGTCTTAGGATTTACCTCTTTTGTATCTACCCCGCCTCTTGTAACAATACCATCTTTAACCGGCATAACCCCTTTGACCGTTAACCTCAAATCAACCAACCCTTCTATAAGCCGTTTTCTATCCTCCATGGTAACCTGACTACCCCGTCTATCCGGATATATACGGCAGTATTCTAGAAATTGAGTAATCATCGCTTGCGGCAGGAGCAGCTTAAATATATTTTTTAGGCTTTTCTTAGAGTTAACTTTAAACTCACGTAACAATCTATCATTAATTTTTTTGTAATCTAACGCCGGTTTAAAATTAATAGATAAAGTCACCTTATTTTTAAGTCTTAATGCGTCATAAACATCCGCGCTTATATCTAAAATAACCGGGCCCGACACCCCAAAATGAGTAAATATCATCTCGCCGAACTTCTCTTCTATTTTTTTATCTCCGGAAAAACCGGAAAAAAGCGTTAGGCGAACGTTTCGAAGAGATATCCCCTGCCATTCTTTGATAAATTTTTCTTTAATAAGCACAGGCACTAGCGCCGGCCGCAAAGGTATAATCTTATGATGCGCCTGTCTGGCGATGCTATACCCGTCACCAGATGAGCCTGTCTCAGGATAAGACATACCTCCAGTCGCAACTACGATACGCGTTGATAAAAAATGTTTACCGGAATCAGTTAAAACACCTTCAATTTTATTATTTTTGATAATCGCATTCAATACGCGTTCTCCTAAAAGGATTTTAATATTTTTGTTTCGCAACTTACCTTTTAACACCCCAAGGATATCCTCGGAACTATCCGTCACCGGAAACACTCTCCCCCCACGTTCTGTTTTAAGTTTAAGATAATCTTTCTCAAAGAATGATATAAGGTCATTATTAAAAAACTGATTCAGTGTGTTTATCAAGAATTTACGCGATTGAGAAAATTTATCAAGAAAATCTTCCATATCACAAGAATTAGTAAGGTTACAACGACCCTTCCCTGAAATAAGAAGTTTCTTGCCCAAAGTATTATTTCTCTCAATAAGCAGTACCTTTCTATTCCTTTGAGAAGCACGAATCGCTGCCATCATGCCGGCCGGCCCTGCCCCAATTATAACTGCGTCAAATTGTTCCATATTATGTAACAAGATAATACTACTAAAATCTTATCAAACCCCTAACATATAAACCATTAGGGATAGATAATCACAAATGTGCCGTGTTATCAAAAAATTGTGGCGGGTATATTCACGGGCATCTTGTCCCATTTTTAATAAACTATCCGGATTATTTAATAAATGTCTTGCGCGATACGCGCAGCCTTCCACCGAATTGACAGTATAACCTGTCCGACCATAGATAATTTGAACTGCGATTCCACCAACTGCTCCGCCAATAACAGGTTTTCCTTTCCACATTGCCTCAGCAACAGTTAACCCAAACCCTTCCTTTGTTGATTTTTGTATAATAACCGTTGCCGCGCGCTGTAAAGCATTTATTGTTATATTCGCGTCAGGAGGCAAATCAAAAATAAATATATCTTTATCATGACTGGCTTCTTCTTTCACCTGACGCAAAACCTCTATCCCTTCAGGATCATCAGCAGCCCCTCCGCCAGCAAGAACAAGAGAACAATCATTATATTTCTTAACAAGTTTATACGCCTCGATGACGCCTAAAGGATCCTTAAACCGGTCAAACCGCGACACCTGTAACATTATCGGTTTATCCCTAGGAAGATTATGCTGACTCAAGACATCGTCTATCTCTTTATCGGTTAAATCTCTATTTTTATCACTTAATGGATCGATTGAAGGATACATAAGAAACTGCGGAATAGAAAGTTTCTGAGAAAAACTAGGCAAAGAAAAAATCGTGCCTTTATATTGTAAAACATATTCCTTTAAAAAGTTCCATACTTTTCGCTGCGGCCGGGATATATCTATGTGACAGCGCCATAGCCAAGGAACATGCTTAGGCTTCTTATAAATTAATGCCGCCGGTTGTGGATCATGAATCACGGCAAAATCAGCGGCAAAAGAAATCTTCTTAGCATTTTTTCGATTAACTTTTATATATTCATCATACATCTCAGAAGAAATCTCACTTGGCAGCCCCTGTAAAGCGTTATGAAAATTTTTGGTAGTCTGATAAAATAACGGCGTTCCTTCCATAACTTCCCAACGCGCGTTTATTCCTAAATCATTAAACATGGGAAGGAGTCGATGCAGCATCTCCGCTACACCACCACCGTAACGAGTTGAATTAACATGCAAAAAAGACTTACCCTGTAACCGACCAGCTAGATTATAAATTAAATCTATCGTCCCCGCCGGAGCTATGTCCTTATAAGAGTCGATCGTAACTTTATTATTCATTTCTAAATTCCCTGTTACAAATATCAACTAATTTATTTCTCAACCCTTCTAAACTGTGCATATAACTATCAATTTTTTCTACTTTTTCTGCCAGAGCCTTCATTCCTAACGCTTCATCTATCCAGATAGAAAAATCACTTCTTCCTTTTTTTACGCGCAGCCGAGCTTCAAACATATGATTATAAATCGCGCTGGCATCTACTATTTTTAACGCTTCAATAAATTCCTCCATACAGCTAACTTCTACCCCTGTAGAAATTTCTAAAATCTCTGACTCCATAAAATAAAAAGGCTGACCATATACAACAGCAGGAATCACCTTAATATCGGAAAGATGCGCGTCAATTATTTCTATCAACTGAGCACGAATGTCTTCCACTCCTCTACTGTAACCATAAGCGGTTACTCCCGCCAGTTTTTCTCCTAAAACGTGATCACGAACCTGAATAGCCGCCCAGTTAGCAAAATCGTTAGGGTAACTGCCGACAAGATAATAATGCCTTAAGAAAAAACTATGGGTATGATAATATATCGAATCAACAGAAACATCTTCAATAAGATCCATCAGCTGATGTTCATCATCGGCGCGTTTGCCGAGAAGCTTTTTAATTTCCACACACCCTTTAAACTCAAATTTACCCATACTAGTTACTTTTTTGCTCCTTATGCGACTGTCGCATTTTGCGACAGTTTTATTATAGCAGAATAAAAAATCTTATCATATAATTTTTAAATTATTAATTATCTGCCACTTAAAAAGTGTGAGTCGAAGAATAATATGTTTCATAATCTCATAAAACAACTTATATCCATGATTTAAAAAATCTCTTTATTTTATATTTAAATAATCATTAATTACAGCCGTAAATTCTTCAAAGTAAGCTTCTAATTTTCTCTCGCCTACCCCAAACACCGTGGCAAACTCGCCTCGCGTAGTGGGCTTAATCAAGGACATATCTTTTAACGATTTATCTCCAAAAATGATAAACGCCGGAACACCCTGCTTACGCGCCAACTCCGCGCGTTTAACCCTAAGTACGCCAAACAACGTTTGGTCTATACCCTGCCAATCTTTTTCTTTTCTTTTTTTACTTTTAGCGGCGATTTCTTTTTTCTTTTTTGCTACCAACGGTTTAACCAGTATAGGAGTTATTTGTCCATTAAGAACCTTTACTCCGTGCGCGGTGAGTGAAAGAGTAGAATACTGCCCTTCTCTTTTGATGAAATTCTGTCCTATCATTTGTTCAATCATATATCGTATGAATTCTAATGAATAATTTGACATAGCCGCGAATCTGGACAAACGATGATGATTTCTTCTCTCAATATTCTCAGTAAGATGTCCTTTCAATATATCGGCAATGTAACCGGCGCCAAACCCATAATTAATATCCTGAGTAGATTCATATACTGTAAACAAAATGTCCTGTCCCATCTTTAAAGGCTCCGAAGCCATCTCGAATTCGTTAAGACAATAGTCACAAGCCTGACAGGAATTTGGTTCATACTTCTGACTAAAATAATTAGTAATGGCTTTATGCCGGCATTGAGGTTTTGAACAAAAATGATACATTTCATTAAGTTTATTGATAAGTACATCTCGATTTGAAGATTTTTCCGACAAAAACTTCCAGGTGCGATAATCTCTTCCGCCGTAAAACATATAACAATAAGAAGGCAACCCGTCTCTACCTGCTCGTCCTGTTTCCTGATGATAATACTCCAAACTCTTAGGCATCGCGGCGTGGATAATAAACCGAATATTTGAGCGGTCAATGCCCATCCCAAAAGCTACCGTTGCCACTATTATGTCGACTTCCTCACGAAGGAATTTATCTTGATTATTATGACGAATAGAATCGCAAAGTCCTGCATGATACGGCAAATTCCTAAATCCGGCGGCGTTCAGTTTATCCGATATACTATCAACGTCGTCCCGACGCAAACAATATATAATCCCCGGTTCGCCCGCGTGCTTATCTAAAACATCCGTTATCTGTTTTATAACGCTTTCCCGAGGTAACATCCTGTAAGTCAAATTATCCCGGTCAACCGAAGCAATATGAACATCCGGAGAAACAAATCCAAGCTGCCTTACAATATCAAGACGAACCTCTTTTGTAGCCGTAGCTGTAAAAGCATGAACACTTACCCGCGGAAATGTTTGTTTTATATTAAGATTACGATAATCCGCCCTGAAGTCATGTCCCCACTGACTTATACAATGAGCCTCATCTATCACGAAAAAAGACAAATGAACTGACTCTAAAAGAGATACGGTTTCTTCATTATGCAATCTCTCAGGAGAAATATAAAGAAGTTTTATTTTCTGTCTTTGAATTAAATCTATTATCTCCCTTTGTTCTTTAACCGCCAAACTAGAATTTAAATATGCCGCTTCTACCCCCATATCAGTTAAAGCGTCTACCTGATCTTTCATGAGCGAGATTAAGGGCGAAATAACTACCGCCATCCCCTCCCTAAGCAGCGCGGGTAATTGAAAACATAAAGATTTTCCTCCTCCCGTAGGCAGCACCGTAATACTTTCTTTATTTTTTAGGATAGAATAAATAATATCCTCCTGCAAGGGACGAAAAGAAGTATACCCCCAATACTGCTTCAATACACTTAACATTTGTTCTTGAATATTATTATTCATGACATTAATAACTTTAATCACTGTAATCAAGGATTGTTGTATCCTACAACAATCCCATAATTGTATCACAAAGCCCCAAAACATCTACTTAAATAACCCCTATTATTAAATTATTACGGGCGTAGACAAGCGACGCCCCTACAATTTCTTGACTAGCACTATAGCAATTTGTATAATATCCTTCATGAAACCAAAAATATATTTAGCGCCTATGGCAGGGGTAACAGATTTATCTTTCCGGCTCATAAGCCGTAAATTAGGAGCCGCTCACTGTTTTTTAGAAATGCTTGATTCAAATGCCACTCTTTACGACAGCCCGCGAAACCGCCGTCTCTTAAAAACCGTAAAAAAAGACTCGCCCCTATCGGCACAATTATTAGGTGCTGATCCATCAATAATGCTTGCCGCGGCAGAAAAACTCCTAAATTTGGTACCTCTATCTTTTTTAGACATAAACAGCGCCTGCCCCGCGAAAAAAGTAATAAAAAAAGGCGCGGGATCCGCATTATTAAAAAACACAGACACCCTGGCAAAAATCATAAAAACGTTATCTTCTAACCTAAAAATACCGATTACTGTTAAATTACGCGTTGGATTTAACAAAAAAAATATTAAAGAATGCGTTAATACCGCTAAAATATGTCAAGATAACGGCGCCTCTACCATATTTATATATGGCAGAACAGCGTCGCAGGGATACCGCGGCGACGTTGACTATGAATCAATAAAAGTGGTTAAAGACTCTTTAAAAATATCTGTATTTGGAAGCGGAAACATATTCACTCCACAACTCGCTAAAAAAATGATTGAGGAAACCGGATGCGACGGAATCTTAGTTGCCCGCGGCGCGCAAGGCAACCCCTGGATATTTAAAAATATTGAGAACTATCTAAACGGTAAACCGATAAAACTGGCAACCCTACCTACAAAGAAAAAAATACTAAAACAACACCTAGCCTACATAAAAAAATATAAAGAGTTATCTGCCTCTAACAAACTGGGATTTATGGGCAAAGTAACGATGTGGTATTTTAAAGGCATCTATAACGCGCCAAGAATTAGAGAACGAATTTGCAAAGTAAAGTCATATGAAGAATTACTTAATTTAATAAATCAAAAAAAAGAAAAAACACAGTAATTATTCCACATCATTTCTTATTTTTTTTCAAAATTCCGTCAGCGGATATCTTTACCACTTTACCATTTCTCCATACAGACAAAGGACGGCCAGTCTGCCTATGGCGTTCCACTACTTTTTTTACCGCCTCTTTCATCGCTATTTCTGCCTTATCTTGTAAAGTCAGCCGTTTTTTCATAATTTCACTCCTGCTTTATGCAATATTTTTACAAATAATTCCTCATTAATAATATCAATATTGCCATTATCTTTTTTAACAACTAGCTCTGGTTTTATCTCCGCGTTATTAAATATCATCCATGAATCGACCAACAAACGATAGGTTTTAAAAAAATTACTAATACTTCGTTCAAACCGCCTTTTTACATCCTCTTTTGGAACATTATGTCCGCCTTCTAAAACTCGTTCTTTAATACGATCCATAGCTAACTGAGAACTGGGAATCCACAAAAAGAAAATAAACTGGTAAGGTTTTTAATTTTTTCAACTGGCTATTAGATCTAATTTCCTTTAATAATCTCTCCAATTCATTCTTAAAATTACCCATTACACCCTCCTTTTTTATTCTACCCTATGCCAACACATTCAATACCACCTTAATCATCGCGTCTTTATCCGATGGTTTACTGGCCGCGATCATAAGAGTTAACGCCACAAGCGCGTTATCGTCAATACGTTTACTTCCATCTTTATGTAATAAAATTCTATTTCCCCGCAAAAAACAAATAAATAACGCCGCGGCAATACGTTTATTCCCATCAACAAAGCTATGATTTTTTGTAACGAAATATAGCAAATGGGCGGCCTTATCTTCAACAGTCGGATACAAATCTTGACCGCCAAATGTTTGATAAACCGCGCCAATAGAACTTTTAAAACTTTTATCTTTTTCTTGTCCCACTAGAGCTGAATCCTTAAACTTCTTCTTCATTGCCTCAATGATTTTTCTCGCTTCTTCATAGGTAAGTTCAAACTTTATCCGTTTAGTACCCTTCGGCACAGATAATCGTTGGTGATCATAATCATCTAAAATATCAAGGGCGCGTGAATATTGAGATATTACCTGAATAAGCCCCTTTGTTTCATCGGAAATATTATCAAGATGGACAACATTACCTAACAATTTAAGTGATTTTTGTAGCTCCTGATACTTATATTCAGCAACTTTAAGACGTTTCTCGTTAATCGTATATCCGTCAACTAAATGCTTTCTTAACACATTAGTCGCCCAGATACGAAATTGAGTACCCCTCATTGAATTTACCCGATACCCAACAGAAATAATAATATCCAAATTGTAAAATTGAACTGGTTTATCTGAATTAGGAATGTGCATTTTTTGCACATTGCTTTTTTCTTCTAACTCTTTGGAAATAAATATGTTACGAATATGTTTCGTAATAGCACTTCGCTCCGTATCAAAAAGCTCTGCCATATCTTTCTGGGTAAGCCAAACAGTATCTTTTTCCAGCCGAACCTCAACCCTATTCTTATATACTATAACCTGCCCTTTTGCTAAATCTTTTTCTTTCATTTTTCCACCTGCCTTATCATTACGTCCTGTTAATATTATATATATTCCCTTCAAAAAACCTATATATTTTTTATATAGCCCCTTTATATAATAGACGTATGAGGAAAAGAAATTCTTTCAAAAATTTTAAATTTTTTTGCGAGATTGATTTATTTGATATAAATTAACAATAAAAAAGCCCAGCTTCTATGCTGGGCTTTTACTATTACATCTATAATCTCAAAAAGTTTAAATCTTATTTAAAATTCTATATACTCTTTTGGTTCAAAATTCGTTGCCATCGTCCAAACAAACACAACACCTTTTTTAAGTCGGTATATCGCTAACGGATCATACCCTGATTTTTCTACCCACGGTTTCATAAAATCTCTGTTAGCAACCACTTCTTTTTTTAATTCCAGATCTTCAATAAGTTCAACTTTTCCACTAACCCGTATCTGAACATTATCCTTAAGGCTATAAAAACAAAGTTCAACTTGCGGATTCACGGATAACTGTTTATACAAATCCTTCGTTTTTCCCGTATGAAACAAAATCTCGTCTTCACTGGCTTTATACAAAAGCATCCCCCTCACATGAGGTTTATTTCCTTCCACACTAGCCAAACAAAAAACCGGATTATTGTTCATAAACTCTACAATTTGACCTTTATTCATCTTTCTATCCTCCTTTTTAAAAATCATACCAAAACCCAACCTTTATAAAAAGGTAACATATAAAAATATTTTTGTCTTTCAATAATCTATGATTATTTTCAACAATCCTGCTTTATTTTAAAATTTTCTCTGTATTTAGAAGGGCTAATTCCAAAACACTGATAAAAGCATGTCGAAAAATACGCGGAACTGCTAAACCCACATTCATCGGCTATACAAGAAAGAGATTTATCTCCCGCCCTTAATAACTTCTGAGATTGCGTTAAACGGATAAAGCCAAGATACTCATTAGGAGATTTACCGGTTTCTTCTTTAAATAATCTCGCGAAATGAGATTCCGACATAGCCACATTATAAGCCATATCTTTCACCATAATTTTATTACTGTAATTGGCATATATATAATCTATCGCGGCATTAATTTTCATACGAAAACTTCCTTTTTCTATTGCCGGTTTAACATCTAAAACAGATCTTATTAAAATATGCGTTATTTTTAAACTTAAAGCTTGTAATAATCGTGTATATCCCGGCATCTTATTCTCAAATTCAACCATAAAATCTTTTATACAACTTATCAAATCAGTTGGCGTAATAAATAACTCACCTAGAAAATAAAGCTCATTCTTATCTGTATATCCTTTTAACTGTTTTTCAAAAAATGATTGACTGATAAAAATCGCGATATATCTTGAAAAATCTGCCTCCATGATTTCATGATGAAGAACACCCGCGGATATCGCACATATTTTCCCATATACCGGAGTAATTATTTTACCTTTTATTTTTAAACTACAATTATCATCAAACGCTAAAATGAACAAATAGGACGGATGTTTGTGCAAGGGGGTCTTAGCAAAAAAACAAGGCCCTACCGATGGAATAAAAATACCAACATCATCACTACAATAACAATCAACATATCTTAACTGCTGTTTTGTAATTCTACCAATTAGCTTCTGAATTTTTTTAATGTCCTCCATATACCTATTTCGCTTTTCTTCGAAAATAACCCCGTTCTAATCTTTGCTGAATAGGATCACTTTGCAATTCTCTAAGCGCGTCCTGAGCAATCCATCGGGCCGCTTTAGAATCTTCTTTTTGAATCTCTTTTGCAGTATTTATCGCTTTTTTATTTAGATTAAGATTACGTTTACCAATCTGCCTTAACGCCCAATTCACTGACTTCTTAACAAAATTTCTTTCATCGCCACACTCTCTTTTTATAATAGGAAAATACTTTACAAACACTTCATCCTTAGATTTTTTATCATGCACTGATAACGTTGCCATCAAAACAAATCCCGCGCGTTTCACAAATTCTTCTTTTCTGACGCTCCATTCCATAGTCTTTAGATGAGCGAACCTAGTTTTATCAAAAAGATTACCGCAACATTGGTCGCATAAATCCCAAGAATTAAACGCTTTTACCCATAACTCCATCTGCTCTTCTGTAACAGAACGGTAATCATCAATCATACTTGCTAAAATCCTTGCTTCATGTATTTTAGTTTGCCAAAGACATAAAGCTACATCGTGATTTTTTCCTATTTCTTTTGCTATGCCGCGTATATTAGGGATAGATATACCCAAAGCATGCTCTGTCTTAATTCCATACCTTGACATTGCCTCTTTTGATTTGGAATCAGCTAACGATTTCAAGTTCAAGATAATACCATCAGCGGCTTTTTTAGAATTCTTCCACATTTTCACGCCCTATTATTTTTCACGCGATAATATAATATTGTTAAAACAATAAGATAAATACATAAACCGACAATTTCCAGCCAAAAGATTCCAGGGTTTATTTTATTAGAAAAACTGTTAAAATCAGTAGTCCTATTAATAACACTCAAGCCTACAATTGCCGCCACGCCAGAAGCTAAAATATACTTTACCGGCGATATAACATTACTTTTTACGCTTCTAAAGCCCGAATACAAAAACATCGCCCATCCAAAGGCAAGAAAAGAAATAATCTTATCCTGATAAGCGTAAGAAGGAACGTTAAAATATATAAACAATCCCGGTATTTTTATCCCAATCATATGAGCAAGAGAAACTAAAAAGAAATACAGGGCGCCTGATAACAATAATTGTTTTAATATTTTTTGAGAAGTATTCATCGATTCAACTCAAACTCTCCGCGCTATAGCGCGCGATTAGGCCTGTACGTACGGCGTGGTTATAAGTACTCTTAAAAATCAAACCGGCTAAAAAAATATATAATACAGCCAACAAACTAGCCCATAATAAAGATATCCAACAAACAGGACGGCCGCCAACAACCGCTCGTAAAGACTCAAAAACGTACGACGGCGGCAATATGCGTGAAACAACTTGCATCCATTTCGGTAAAATAGTAATTTTTCTGTCATAATCTTTTCTGTTGGATTAAAGCTGCGACGTACAATGAGGACACCGCGTCGCTTTAATTGAGATACTGGCAAAACAATAAGGGCAAGATTTCTGAGTAGGAGCCACAGACGCCACATCCTCGTTCCTTTTTAACTTATTTATCTGTTTAACAATAAAAAATACGCACACAGCCACGATAAAAAAAGAAATTAAGTTATTCACAAAAATACCATAATTTAATGTTGCCGCGCCGGCGGCTTTAGCGTCTGCCAAAGAATTATAATGGATGCCGGAAAAATTAATGTACAAATTAGAAAAATCAATTTTACCTGTAATAATTGATATTGGCGGCATAATAATATCATTAACCAGTGAATTAACAATTTTACCAAACGCCGCGCCAATGAGGATACCGACCGCCATATCGACAACATTGCCTCTAACAGCGAACTCTTTAAACTCCTGGATTATTTTCATACGCTCTCCTTCTTTACAAATCAGTACTATCAAAAATTATTGGGTTAGGTAATTTGTATCTTTTTAATACTTACCCCTTACCCAACTACCATACTGGCTTCTTGGCCATAACCGAACTACATAACCTGAAATATAACTTACCGTACTCTATTTTAATGTTTTATCAAACCAGTCCACACATAGTTTCTCAAATTCCGAGGGATACCCATCAAAAATCTTCTCAGAATGCCCCGCATCTTGAACAATATGCATCGATTTAGGATTGTTAGCTCTATCAAAAAGTTTTCGGCTATGCTCCGGCTTAATAAGCCAATCTTTACCACCGTGAACAAAAAATACAGGTACCTTTACTTTATCAATAACATCTATTGGCCGAGTCTTCTGAAGAAAAGGATTTCCAGGCCGAACACCTTTACCTTCTCCTTTAATCCCAATATTTAATTTAAGATCGTTTATCATTTCCTCTTCCCAAAAATGATAATCTATCTTCCAAAAATCATAAGGAGCGCTCACAATAATAATACTATCAATATCCTTATTTTGGCTGGTTTCAATAATCGTAATTGCGCCGCCTAATGAAAAGCCTATCACCCCTATCTTTTTATATTCTTTTTCTTTGGCGTAGGCGATAACCGCCGCTAAGTCTTTCTCTTCATAAGCCGTCCAGCTGAATAACCCCTCACTCTTTCCATGTCCCCGAAAATCAAAACTGATTACATCATATTTTTTAGAAAACATCCGCGACATCTTCGTGAAAAAATATGTATCCTTACTATTAAAAAATCCATGCGCTAACACAAGAACTTTAGAATGTCCTGTTTTATAATGTTTCAAGGATATTTTCTTACCATCTGATGTTTTTCTAACACAAACTTCATTCTCCACAGTATAAGCAGGTTTAAATATCTTCAAAGACATAAAAAAATCCCGTATAATTAATAAAAATTTCTTCATTTTCCTTCTACCTAAATACATTCTACGTCTTTATTTTTTTAAAAGCAATGGGTGAGATCGATTTGATTAGCCGCTCTTTTTTCTTCTTCGTCCAGCTTTTTATTTCTAGTTCTCGTTTAAGGGCGTGGGAACAGGTTGGACACGACTCATGATACACCAATTCTACCGGCAGCCTTACTCTTGTATAGTGACCGCCTTTTTTATCATTATGCTTTTTGATTCGTCGTTTAAGGTCTGTCGTAATACCGGTGTACAAAGTAGTATCGTCACATTTTATTATGTATAAATACCACATTTTAAACTATACTTAACAAAGAATTAGTAACGCGCCGCGATTCAATTAAACTTAACCTCAGGAACTTTTGAAGCAGATTCCTCGGCTTCAAAATATACTGCCGGTTCCGTAACCCCCGCTTGCGCGGCAAAAAACCGGCCAAAAAACAAACGTTGAAACCGATTAAAATCCTTAACCGCGAGATTATAACGCATGCGCTCAACAGCAATTCTATTTTCTGTACCTTCTAACTGCGACTGCAGCGCTAAAAAGTTTTCATTCGACTTTAATTGAGGATAATTCTCAGCGACTACTAAAAGCCGTGAAAGAGCCCCGCTCATCGCGTTAGCATTTTCTATTTTGCTTCCTACAGAAGCGGACTTTCCCCATTGACTTCTTAAACGGGTTACCTCTGTAAAAATTTCTTTTTCGTGAGAAGCAAACCCTTTAACCGTACTTACAAGATTGGGAATCAAATCATTTCTTCTTTGTAGCTGATTTTCAACTTGCGCCCATCCGGATTTCACAGATTCATCTTTGGCAATAGCCTGATTATAACCATTTTTGTACCAGCTAAAAAGCATAATAGCTAAAACTAAAACAACTCCCAGTATAATCCAAATTTTTTTCATGTCATCTCCCCTTAAAATTAATTATCGGCTTACCAACCGCCGCCGCCACCGCCGCCGCCGGTCATACCGCCGCCAAACCCGCCAAATCCTCCGCCAAATCCGCCGCCAGAACCGCCAGAACCAGCCCCGTGCCAAAAACCTCCGCGCCTACGTCCCCCCAGCATTGAACCTACCAGAAAATACCCCAGAAATCCAGAACGCGTTCCTATAATAAAAACGAAAAACAATATCGCAAAGATAATTTCTAATCCACTTTTTTTATGATGGACCTTCTCATAAACTTGTGTTTCCTGTCCGGTTATTTCGACATCATACTCTTTAGCAACAAGGCTAATAACAACGACCGTTCCTTTGGCGATACCTTGGGAATATTGGCTGCGCTTAAAATACGGAATCATCACATCTCGAACAATTTTATTGGCAATAACATCCGGAATTGCCCCTTCTACACCATATCCTGTTGTAATCCATGCTTTACGATCATCAACCGCCATTAAAATCAATACACCGTTATCCTTACCCTTTTGTCCGATTTTCCATTGATCAAAAAGCCTTACGGAAAACCCTTGTATGGTTTCGGGATTAGTTGTTTTAATAGTTACAACGGCTACCTGCGCTGTAGTTTTTTTCTCTAACTCAGCGGCAAACTTGGTTATAGTAAGTTTATCGGAATAATTTAGCAACCCCGCGAAATCATTCACATAAGCTTGCCCTCGAGATGGAATGTTTACTTTTTCTGCCGCGAAAATTGCCGAAGAAAACAGCACCCCGAAAAAAAACGAGATTAAAACGTATTTAGCAATTTTACCCATAGACTTTATCATAGCTTATCTACCACCATCGCTAATTTTTCAATCTGGCTTAAATACTTATCTAAAAAAACCGACACTTCCTGGTTAGCGATTCTTTCATCATTGGTAGAATCCTTATAAATAGGTAAAAACACATTCTCATCAAGCTCAAACATCTGACAAAGTTGACTGATAATCTCTGTTTTTTTAACTGCCGGCTGACTTCCTTTCAGTCGAACTAAATTTCTGAAAATAGGAATCAGCGCGTTAAGCGATTCTTTTAACAAAGCCTCAAGACCTTTTTTCTTAAGGCCTACCTCTAAATATGCCTGACGAATCCTAATTAATTTCCCTTTAATTTGCTGTTCGCAGAAAAGACGAATATGCTCACCTTTAATCTCCAATCCAGAGAGAACATCTTCGCCGTATAAAAGAATATAGTTTTCCTTCATGTCTAGAAATTCTATAGGAAAAACATCTAAAGAGGAATTAATATAATCTTTAGTCAAAAATAAAGGCGCGGCTATTTTTTTAGGAATCCCCTTAGAAATCACATTCAAGCTGCTTCTAAATATCGCGAACTCAAGTTTTTTAAATACAAAAACTGAATTAATATCCGAAACCTTAGGAATATAATTTTCTCCCGTAGCAGAACCATAAACAAATACAGAAACCAAATTATCCCCATGAATATCAAACATTGTCTTAAGATAAGGAATAAATTTGTTCGTTACTTCAATCCGTAATTTGTCCTCATTAATAATATTATCTTTGTTCATTCTTATCCTCCTGATATTACTTTTTCTTTATATTGTCTTGCGCTTTTTTTAGCTTTTGAAAAAAATCACTCTTATTAAATTCAGCCGTCCACCCCTTCACTATAATCCACCCTCCAAAACGGATAAGATTATTCCTCCATACCCGATACCATCTGCGCCATCCGGACCTAATATTGTGTAAAAAGAAAATAACCGCAGGCAACGAAAAAAGATGGAAACCAACTTCAAACAAATATTTAAACTTATAAAATTTGCTCATAATCTTACGTATCGAAAGCTGAAGCTGTTGAGCAGTCAACGATTCATCAGGCTCAAAAGTAGGAAAATTACCATCATAATACTCCCAACCTATATCCTGAATCGAATAAATCCTACCTTGATCCTGTAATCTTTTACGTAATTGAGTACCCGGTAAAGGAACCGGCAATAACACCTGAATAGTATCAATTTTTGCTTTTTTTATAAATTTTTTATATATCTTGACGCGATCTTTTGATGAAATTTTAGACGGTGATTGTTTATCTACGGGATAACCAAAAATAAACATTCCATGGACTAAAAACCCAAACCGATGATATATTCTGGCTAAAGCAATCATATCTTGAGGTTTTATCCGTTTATTCATTGCTTTTAATTCCTCTTCAATGGGAGTCTCAAAACCAATGGCGACTGTATTAATTGATGCCTGACGCATCGCATGAAGTAATTCTGAATCTTTAGCCTTATCTAAACGTATCTGAACAGTAACATCCAACCTTTTTCCAACTCTTATTTGATAATCTCGCAGCATATTACAAAATCGTATCGTCTCATCACGAGCCTGACCAAAAAGATCATCAACAATAAAGAAAAATCTGGCGTCCCGCGTTTCAAGAAGCATCTGTATCTTTTCAAGTAGTCTTTCCGGAGAAGAACATCGGGGCTTACCCTTAACAGTACAAAACTCACAATCCATACCACAACCGCGAATCCTGCTTACAGGATAAATTTTAATCTTAGCATACCTCACTAAAGAAAAATCCGGTAACGGGATATTATCAAAATCCGTAATTGGCGGCCTCTCTTTAGTAAAGATAACGCTATTATCCTTTAAATAAGCCAGCCCCTTAACTTGATTTATATCTCCTCCACTGATTAAGGTTCTGATGAATTCTTTAATTGTCTCTTCGCCTTCTCCAATGACCACATAGTCTATACCAGATTTTAATGCTTCCGTTATATTATCCCCAAAAAAATGCTGACCGCCCGTTATAGTTACAACTCCTTTCGCTTTATAAAAACGTGCTATCTCATAAAGCCGTGGAATAGTACTGGTAAGCCCTCCGTACAACCCAACAATATCTGCTGGCCGAGAATGCTGCAAAAATTCATGATCAGCGCCGCCCGTATCCATCATAGGACCATAAAGCCTTAGATTATTCTCATCAATAACCTCAACATCCCACCCATCCATCTCATTAACCACGCTTGCTACAGAAACAGGACCTAAGGCCGTAGTTAGCCTGGCAACATGTGAATAAATATTGAATGCCGGATATGCCGGATTAACAATACGTAACCTGTATCTTTTTTTTGATAATGCAATCATAACTAACAATTAATTCTACAAATAAATAGTATTTTGCCGCGGAAATATTATATCATTAATATCCTAGCCAACCAGCATAAAAATAATTTTAAAATATAAATGGTAAGAGTCAACCAGAAAATCTCGATTAATTCACGGAAAAGATAAGTTAACCGATATCTAAAAACATTACTAACCAACTTTCCCGTAGATATAAAACTATTACGAGCGAAGCTTAACCGCGAGACTTAGAAATGCCTCGCAGTTAATACCTGCTTCATGCCTCAATGTTATATTCATCAGAAAATTATTAACGCTAAAAAATCCGCCTAAGCTTAGCCAACAAGACTTACGTTAACGGCATTAAGTCCTTTAGGCGTTTCTTGAACTTCAAATTGAACTTCCGCGTCCACTGTCAAATCATTAAATTCAACACCAACAAGACTATTTTTGTGAAAAAATATTTCTTTACCATCTGTACTAGAAATAAATCCAAAACCTTTATCAGCAATTAACTTCTTAATCTTTCCTGTCTTCATGTTTATCCTCCTTATATTTAAATTATAATAATCAATTCAGAAACAAAAAAATCCGCAAAATAAACCCACCACCGACTAAAGTCGGTAGCTTTCTCTAACGGGGTAAATATTTTTATTCTTTGATAGACTTTTTTTAAGAAAGAAAAAGGGAGGGTAATGGTAAAAATAATGGTTCGCCTTTATACCATCGTTCGTTGACTGTGATCGCATTCTACTTTAAATTAATATCTGTTATTACGATAACCTGAATCACGTCCGCCGCCGCTGCCGCCACCAAAGTTATCTTTTCTAGGTTGCATTTTCTTTGCTTTGTTTACGGTTAACTTTCTGCCAGCAAAATCTTGCTCGTTTAAAGCATCTATCGCGGATTGAGCCTGTTCTTCAGTTTCAAACTCGACAAATCCAAAACCTTTGGATTTTCCAGTATATTTATCAGAAATTACTTTTATTTCTGTTGGGGTTATCCCTTTCCCTTCGATAAACCCTCTTAAATCACTTTCGCTAGTGTCATAACTTAAATTACCAATGTACAATTTCTTTTGTTCTTCCATCTTTTTCTCCTTTTTCTCCTAATTAAATGCCATCACAGAAAATGCCAATCAGCGTAACACCGCATCCCTCTTTAGCCAGGATTTTATAGCAACATACCATTTCGAACCTCTGGCTGATTCTTTCTTTTTTTCAATGAGCTTTTTCTTCAGATTAAACTCTGCAAAACTTGAATTCTTATAACCAACTTATATAACCTAATCATATAAGAAGTTATCTACCCTATAACATAAACCTAAGGCGAAAAACTCTATGATAGTATATACCACATATATATACCCTATGCAAGAGATTTAAAAAAACAAAAGATCCCTCAGCAATAGGCAATACCTGGAATTACAAATTTAAGTATATAACTCCTGTCGTAGATTTTTAATATTTTCATCGGCCAGATATTCATCAAAAGTACTGCCGATGCGGTCAATACAACCCTTTGGCGTAATCTCAATAATACGGGTAGCGACAGTTTGCACAAGCTGATGATCGTGAGAAGAAAAAAGGATAGTTCCTCTATATTTTTCTAATCCCTCATTTAAAGCGTATATTGACTCTAAATCTAAATGGTTAGTCGGCTCATCAAGAATTAAAGTATTAGGCTGCATAAGCATTATCCGAGAAAGCATGCACCGAACTTTTTCTCCTCCGGACAAAACGTTGACCGGCTTAAACGCATCGTCTCCCGAAAAAAGCATACGCCCTAAAAATCCACGAATAAAATTTTCATCACTGCCTTTGCTATACTGCCCAAGCCATTCCAAAAGACTTGAATTTGTATTGAAAAATTCCGTATTATCCTTAGGATAATACGCTCGCTTAGTTGATATCCCCCATTTAATACTTCCACTATCCACCTGAGTTCTTTCCGCTAATATCTCAAACAAAGCGGTCTTAACCAAATCATTCGGTCCAACAAAAACAATTTTGTCGCCTCGTTCCACTCTAATACTTATATCTTTAAATAAAACTTTACCGTCTAAGGATTTGGAAATATGATTAATCTCCAACAAATCATTTCCTACTTCGCTTTCCTGTTCAAAATTAATATAGGGATACTTTCGTGAAGATGGTTTAATATCTTCTAAATTAAGATTCTCTAATGTCTTTTTACGGCTGGTAGCCTGCCTTGATTTAGAAGCATTAGCGCTAAAACGCGCGATAAACTCCTTCAGTTCTTTACGCTTAACCTCAATTTTCTTATTAGACTCCTTTTTCTGTTTTAACGCCAACTGACTCGATTCAGACCAAAAACTAAAATTTCCAGCATAAAGCGATATCTGGCCAAAATCAATATCTGCGATATAAGTACAAACTTTATCCAAAAAATGACGGTCATGAGACACTACAATAGCAGTATTCTCAAACACACTAAGGAACTCCTCTAACCACATACTTGTCCTGATATCCAAATGGTTAGTCGGCTCATCTAAAAGTAAAATATCAGGATTACCGAATAAAGCCTGAGCCAAAAGCACGCGCATTTTTTGTCCGGCTTGGAGCTGATTCATCGTTACATCATGAAACCGCGGATCAACCCCTAAATCACTCAATAATTTGGCCGCGTCTGATTCGGCATTCCAGCCTTCCAATTCCCCAAATTCAGCCTCAAGCTCAGAGGCGCCAACGCCATCAGCTTCAGAAAAATCAGGTTTAGTATATACCGCGTCTTTCTCAACAATAATATCGTAAAGCCGTTTATGACCCATAATAACAGTGTTTAACGCCGTAAACTCGTCAAAGGCAAATTGATCCTGCTTTAAAATCGATACCCGTTTACCGCTTGGCACGATGACTTCGCCTGTCGCCGGCTCAATCTCACCGGAAAGTATTTTTAAAAAAGTAGATTTCCCCGAGCCATTAGCACCTATCAAACCATAACAATTGCCTGGTGAAAAGATTATATTGACTTTAGAAAAAAGTTTACGCTGCCCATATTGCAATGACACATCATTCGCTGAAATCATATACCCGCCTTACTTAGTTTATTGGTTAATATTTTTCAATTAGGCTTTTCCAATCAGTATCGTACTTAACAGAATCAATAACTGTCGAATAGTCTTTTTTATTAATTTTAATAGCCTCTATCTCTTTTTTTAAAAATGATTGAATTTCATCAAGTAACTCCAATTCTTCATTACTGCAAAAAGAAATAGCAACGCCCTTATTCACCCCTCTCCCTGTCCTGCCAACTCGATGAACATAATTCTCTGTTTTTATCGGTAAATCATAATTAATAACATACTCGATATCAACAACATTAATTCCTCGAGCGCTAATATCGGTAGCGATCAAAAGGTTACACTG
The DNA here is from genome assembly GCA_018818105.1 of Candidatus Omnitrophota bacterium. Classification (GTDB taxonomy): domain Bacteria; phylum Omnitrophota; class Gorgyraeia; order Duberdicusellales; family 4484-171; genus JAHISK01. The sequence continues at coordinate 22,324 of JAHISK010000144.1, forward strand.
CCCAACTCTAAACTTTTTCATTACATCAATACGTTTGTGCTGTTCTTTATCTCCATGAATATCTAAAGACGGGATCCCTACCCTCTCCATTGCTTTAGCCACCCGTTGGGCACGAACTTTTGTTCGAACAAAAACAATAATTTTACTCGTTGGATTATCCTTAATAAAACGCTCTAAAAAAAATCTTTTATCATCCATTCCAACAAACATTACATAATGAAAAACATTTTTTGATACCGGGTCTTTTGGTGAAATTTGAATACGTATCGCTGAGCTTTTAACTTGAGAATAAGCTAATTTTTTAATCTTATCACTTATTGTTGCTGAAAAGAAAAGAGTTTGATGACGTTTTCTAACCATTTTTTTAACATATTTGATATCTTCAATAAACCCTAATTCCAACATATAATCAGCCTCATCAAGAACTAATACTTCAATATAATCTAAACTAATATGTTTCTGATTAATTAAATCAAACATTCTTCCCGGAGTTGTAATTAAAATATCTATTCCTCCCTGAAGTCTTTTAATTTGTTCATCCTGCTCAACGCCGCCATACAAAGCAAACGCTTTAACCTTCGTGTTTTTAGATAACTGATTAAAAACTTCTCCAATCTGTGATGCTAGCTCACGCGTAGGAACCATAACAATACATTTAATTCCACTCGAGCGACTGCTCCTCTTACCGGAATGAATCCTATCAATAATCGGAATAGCAAAAGCGGCTGTTTTTCCGGTACCAGTTTGCGCGACAGCTAAAACATCTTCCCCTCTAAGAATCGAAGGTATCGCCTTAAACTGAATATCTGTAGGCCTAACAAACCCTAATCGGGCTAAATTCTTTTTGATATCGTTAGAAATACGGTATTTTTCAAATTTCATAATGTTCTATCTAAAGATTAAGTGATTCTGGAAATAAATCAACTGGAATTATTTTATCGACGGCGGGGCCAACGGCTCTTGGTGCCACCTTTACTCTTTTGCCATCGCGCGGATGCCGGACGTTGATTATACTTAGCGCCTGAACTTTCATTACGACGCGGACCCCTACTTCTAAGTACCGGTCGTGCATCAGCCCCAGTCGCGACTTCAGCCAACTTAGAATGAAAAGAATGCTCACGATCAACAGGTATCGCCACACGCGCCATCTTTTCGATCGCGCGCAAATAATCCCGTTCCGGCGCTGAACAAAACGAAACAGCGTCACCCTGGGCACCGGCTCGAGCTGTACGCCCAATACGATGAACGTAAGTCTGAGGAACATGCGGCAAGTCATAATTGATCACATGAGAAATCGAATCAACATCAATCCCCCGAGCCGCGATATCCGTAGCAACCAAAACACGAATCTGACCCAGTTTAAATTTAGTCAGCGCCCCAGTTCTCACTGTCTGGCTTTTGTTACCATGAATAGCTGTAGCGCTAATATTAAGCGCGCGTAACCTATCTACAACCCTATCAGCAGCATACTTCATCTGAACAAAAACCAACACCCTACTCAAATGTTTAGCCTCTAGGAGTTGCGCTAAAAGATCATCTTTATTGTTTTTATCCACAAAAAACACCTTCTGAATAATACGTTCTACCGCTGGAGTATCAGGAGTAACACTGACAAACACAGGATTATTTACAATCTTTCTTGAAAGATTAACTACTGCCGAATCCATCGTGGCCGAGAAAAAAAGAGTCTGTCGTTTTTTAGGAAGCATATCAACAATGCGCTGAACATCAATAATAAAACCCATATCGAGCATACGGTCAGCCTCATCTAAAACAAAAACTTCAGTATCATTTAATTGTATATAGCCCTGATTAATCAGATCCAGCAAACGTCCTGGAGTAGCCACAACAATATCTACACCACGAGATAACGCGCGTACCTGAGGATTCTGACCGACACCGCCAAAAATAACTGCGTAAGACACCTTTAAATACCGCCCATAATTCTTAATGCTATCACCAATTTGCGCGGCCAACTCACGAGTAGGCGCTAAAACCAACGCGCGAGTTTTACCCCTCACCCGAAGGCGCGAGTTTTTAGTCAAATATTGTAAGATAGGCAAGATAAAAGCCGCGGTTTTTCCGGTACCGGTCTGCGCGCAGCCAATAAGATCTCGGCCACTAAGTAAATGAGAAATCACTTGCTCCTGTATAGGCGTAGGCGTATGATAACCGCGGTCTGATACCGCATGCTGCAACTCAAGAATAAGCTGCGTAAACGCTCCCCGCGCTAAAGAACAAGAATGTGACGATTTATTATGTTGTTTAGCCATATACCTCCATTAATTACGTCATAGGCTACTATACAAAGCAGCCTTCTATTTGCGGCTAGTTAAGGCCTTTAGATAAAAATATTCAACTTGCTTCCTTGCCCAGGGAGTTTTTCTTAAAAACTTTAAGCTCGATGTCATACTGGGATTATTGGTAAAACAGCGAATATCAACCTTTTCGCCCAATTCGACCCAACCATACCAAGCCTCTAAATCGATAAGAATCATCTTTAAAGTAACGCCATGCAGTAAACCTTTATGCTTTAATTCCGACATATCAATCAATATTACAAATTAAATAGCCCCAAATCCTTTATTCCATTGACTTAAACTAACCACCTATAAGTCTAAATTGGGCTAAATTATTTTGATATCATTAGAAATACGCAATTTTCAAAATGCACAAATTTTATTTTATCATAAAAATAATAATTTGCTATTGTTAAAAACAGGCATACCTGTTTCCTTTTGATTTTTGAAAGTTTTGACAAAAACAAAAATATGTGTTAAAGTTAATCTTAAATTATGAATACAAAAGCGAAAAAATTAAAAGTAATTCTAAAACTTCACTGGACAAAAATTCTTATTGGCGTTTTAGCGGTTATTTTTTTCGCGGTCTTTTTTATCATACTCATTGTCGGGTTGCAAAATTTCTTTTCCTTAGAATCGTTTTATAAGCGCCAATTTCTTTCTGTTCTCCCTTTCCAAATATTTATAAGTATCGTTACCGGCTTTATTTTCGTTATATTCTATTCCTTTATGTATATGTGGCTTTTTTTTGGCGGCGGATTCGCTAAAATGAGTCAGAAAAAAATAAAGACTAAAGAAGTTGATGTTAAATGGTCCGACGTTATTGGAATGGACTCGGTAAAGGTTGAAGTATTCGAAGTCATAAAGTTGCTTAAAGACCGCGCTCAATTAAAACGCATCGGAGGAAAAGTCATAAAAGGCGTTCTTATGGTAGGTCCGCCCGGGTGTGGAAAAACTTATCTTGCTAAAGCTATTGCCACTGAAACGGGTCTTCCCTTTCTTCCTTCGGTAGGTAGTGAATTCGTAGGGATTTTTGTTGGGTTAGGCGCGATGCGGGTAAAAAGTTTATTTAAACAGGCTCGCGCTTTAGCGGAAATTCACGGTGGATGTATTATTTTTGTTGACGAAATAGATTCTGTCGCGCGGCCGCGGGTAGGTGTTAGTGGGTTAGGCGGCGGGATATCGCATAACGCGACAATAAACCAGCTTTTATCAGAATTAGACGGTCTGCGCCAAGAAGATAATAATATTGTTACAATCGCAGCTACAAACGTAAATGAAGATGAATTAGACCCGGCTTTAATGAGAGCGGGCCGCTTTGATAGAAAAGTATATGTCGATTATCCCCAGCTGGAAGATAGAAAGAATCTTTTTGCTTATTATTTAGGTAAAATAAAATATGATTCCACCATTGACATCGCGGTACTAGCGCGGAAAACAGTTTATTTTTCTCCCGCTGATATTGCAAATATGACACGGGAAGCATCGTTAATCGCTATACGGAACAATCATGAAATGATAATAATGAAAGACTTATCTGAAGCCTACGACAGAGTAGAATTTGGATTTAAATCTGGTTTGCTTTTAAGTTCTAAGGAAAAAGTATGGGTCGCCTATCATGAAGCCGGACACGCGATAATAGCATACTTACTGCACCCAACTACCGATGTAGTGAAAGCGTCAATTATTCCCAGAAAAGGATTGTTGGGTTACGCTCACCCTGTTCCCCGAGAAGAAATACATATAGACACAAAAGATCAGCTTCTCGCTTCAATTAAAACAGCTTTAGCCAGTTATGCCGCGGAAAACTTAAAGTTCGGCACTACGGGAAGCGGTGTAAACTCCGATTTTTCTAGCGCGTTAAAAACTGCGCATAATATGGTATACCGCTGGGGTATGGGCAAATCCGGTATCCTTGGTAATTTTTACACGCCGGGAATTTTTCATCCTACCCATGGTCCTATGATTTCTGAAAAACTAAAACAACAGCTAGATGAAGATGTTCAAGAAATGTTAAATTCCTGTTTAATAGAAGTTAAAGAGATATTAACAAAAGAAAAAGAGCTACTAGAATACTTTGCTCAAGAGCTTCTTAAAAAAGAAGAACTAGAATACGATGAAATAGTAGAGATATTTAAAAAACATGGTAAAGAGCGTCCTCAAAGCAGTACTAGTTAGTTTCTTCCTACTAACTATATCTTGTAACATTGCCCCTACTTATTCCCGTCAAGATGTTGATAAATCGATCAAAAAAATATGCGATGAAGAGTTTAACATTCCCGTAGAAGCTTGGTTAATTGAAGATACTTTTTGGGTTTACGCGCCTTTTAAAGAAGTTTTTGATGACAGTTTTCAATGGAACCAGGAAACGCTGGAAAATGTAAGAAGAATATTTCTATCGTTGTCGAGAGTATTATTAAGCGTGGATAGACCTCCATCCTTCTTTGCTTTTGTAATATCCGATGTGGAAAAAATAGGCGCGGATTTATATTATATAGGATTTATTCCTGACATGGTAAAAATGCAAACCTTATTTATATCTTTAGGCCAATGGCAGGAACGTGAAGTGATAATTAATTCCTTAAATCCCCAAGCATTAGGCGATTATACCGGCGCCCATATTAATAAGGCCAATATTACAATGGGAGAATTTATTTCTTATCTTATAAACCAAGAGATACGAAAACATTTTAATACCCCTCTAACAAAAGATAATTTTCAAATAGTTAATTTAAAGACCGTCTATGTTGATACCACATTAAACGTTACCTTTAATATTATGATTATAAAAAATGATATGCCTAATTTAGAAGATCCTTTTCAAGTAATAAAGGAAACCACAAAGAAATTTTTAAAAATATATAATGATTATGCTGAAATTACAGAGGTAAAAATAATTGACACAGCAGCAAACAAGCATTACACCTACTCAAAGAAAGATCTTTTATAACCATTTTAAATTTACCATTTATCATTTATCATTTTAAATTTTAAAAATATTCGCTCAAATGCTAATTTTAAAATGTTAATTGTTAAATTTAAAATTTCTATCTCTTGCCCCTTGACCCTTTTCACAAATCTATCCCCTCTTCGATATAAGGCAGGATTTTCTTCTTCTCTCGAAGTGTTTGACCTTTAACTTCTATAGTAATCGGGATACCTTTAAATTGCCGCCCATTATCTTCTAATATTGGTCCGTTAATAGTAAACGTGCCTGGATGTGGCGCAAAAAGCAAATAGGATAATCGCAATGACACAACTTCTTTACCCCCTTTAATTGTGTAGCTTTCTGATTGGCTTTGGGAAACAATATTAAAATCATCAAACTCAGGAAGAAATAATGTACCATTAGATAAATTATCGTTAACCGTTATGTTATAAGTAAAAGTTTCTCCAGTTTTTACTTTTGTTTTAGTCACGTTAGTTTCTATCGCGTTTGATTTCCCCCAAAATCCTAGAAGAAAAAACGAGAAAAGAACTAGTACCGATAATGATATTTTAGATTTTTTATTCTTTATTAAACAGGGGTACTTAAACGAGTTTAACATTCCTACCATGTTTTTTTATTTTCTTTTCCACAAATAACTTTATAGCAAAAGGATATAATTTATGTTCCATCTGATGAACTTTTTTTTCTAAAGTATTTAATGACATTGTTTTCGTTATTTTTATTGCTTCCTGTATAATTATCGGTCCGTGATCAACCTTATTGTCTACAAAATGAATAGTTACGCCGGTTAATTTCACACCATAGCAAAATGCTCTTTCTATCGAGTTTGTGCCTTTAAAAGCAGGTAATAACGCTGGGTGAACATTAATAATTTTATCTTTAAAGCTTTTTATGAAATAAGGCGTAAGAATTCGCATGTATCCGGCTAGAATTACTAAATCTATTTTTTCTCTTTTCAAAACTACAACTAATTCTTTGTTATAATCGGCACCGGCCGTAAATTCTTTAGGATTAATGAAGATATCTTTTACTCCCATTTTTTTAGCGCGCTTTCTTGCCAAAGCCTTTTCTTTATCGACAATTAATATTTTTAAATTAGCTTTAATATAGCCTTTTTTAACAGCTTGGGCTATGGCTTCGAAATTTGTTCCGTTTCCTGAGGCGAGTATCGCTAAATTCATCATATAGACGCTAATTTTCGCGAATTTTAAAATTCGCTAATATACGCTAATTATATTTTGCGTAAAATTTGGAAATTAAATTTTTTTTCCTTATTTTTCATAATAATCTTTACAATTAGATAATAAAGCATAAGACCTAAAATTGCAACAGAAAAACTTGCAAGGCTGCTCCAGTTTCTTGTGAGGATCAAAAACAACAAGAAAAACACTGCCGGTATTAAAAATATAATAAACAACACAAGAGCGTTCTTTCCTTCTTCTATCCCCACTTCAATGCTATCACCTTTTTTTACGGCAATATTTTTAGGGTTTGGTAATACTAGAGATTCCTGATTATCGACATTACAGATATGCGTAGATTTACAGCAGGAACACATCGGTCGTTTTTGAAACTTAACGCGTATGGTAGTATCAGTTACATCTATTACTTCAACGGTTTCTTTTAACATGTTTTTTTAGTAACCAGAAACCAGAGTACAGAAACCAGAAATATAAAATGGTCTTATCTGGTTACGAGTTACGGGTTTCTGGTTTCTCAATTAGGATACATTTTGTTGGGCATTTTGTTTTTGCCGCTTCAAGAAGTTTTTGGTCATTTGCTTTCGCGCGGTCAATATAGGCAAGGTTATTTTCTAAATAGAACGGAGAATCCGGCGCTTTAGCGCATATTCCACATCCAATGCATCCTTGCTTACATACATCCATTACATTTTTACCTTTTTCTTTATTGCTACAAGCAACAATAAAAGTATCAATTGATTTTTGCGCGCCTACTATTTCGAAAAGATTACGCGGACATTTTTTTACGCATTTACCACAACTTACGCATTTTTCATTATCTATATAAATCTTTTCGTTTTTTAATTGTAACGCGGCGGTTGGACAAACTTTTATGCAATCACCCAACGCAAGACATCCATATATGCAATCATAATTGCCGCCGATTAAATCAGCTGTAGCGCAAGTTTGAGGGCCATTATAAAGAAACGATTTCTTTTTATGAGTATTATCAGCCCCGCAATGACAAACCAATCCTGTTTTATCCTCTGCTACTTGAGCATCTATACCTAAAAGCTTAATAAGCACCTCATTTAGTTCTTTGCCGCCAGGAAGGCAGCCATTAAAAATTTTCTTATTCTTTATTATCCCTTGAGCGTAAGCGTGACAACCGCTAAATCCGCAGGCCCCACAATTTAATCCCGGAAGCGCGTTGACAATTTTTTCCACGAGAGGATTCTCCACAACATGAAGTTTCTTGCTTAAAAAAGATAAAAGCAAAGAGAATCCTAACCCTATTGATCCTAACGTTAATATTGATATTGTAATGCTATTCATCACCTTAGTCCCTAGTTTTTTAAGGGATCATCGCCTCCCTCTTAAAATTATTTTTGATTCTTTCTTTCATTTGTAAACTTAACTTATGTCTATTATCTGATGTCCGTTGTCTGTTGTCTGTTGTCTGTTGTCTGTTGTCTGTTGTCTGTTGTCTGATTAATTATGAACTTATTAGTCCGGAAAAACCCATAAAAATAAGAGAAAGAAGCCCCGCGGTAATTAACGTAAGGGCCGCGCCTCTAAACACTGTGGGTATATTGGCGTAATTTAATTCTTCCCGTATTCCCGCCATAATAAGAAGAACTAGTGAAAAACCTAATCCTCCGGAAAAACCAAAGACTACCGCTTCCAGAAACGAATAGTTTTTTGCTACCATAAAAAGAGCCGCCCCTAAAATTGAGCAATTGGTAGTAATAAGCGGCAAATACAACCCTAAAGATTGATAAAGTGCTGGAGAAAACTTACGTATAAACATTTCAACAATTTGTACAAGCGACGCTATAACAAGAATAAAAACGACGTATTCTAAAAAAATTAAGTTAAAAGCAGTTAATACATGGTGATAGATAATCCAACTAATACTTGTTGCCAGAGTCATGACAAAAGTAACCGCCATCCCCATACCCAGAGCCGATTCTATTTTTCCTGACACACCTAAGAACGGACATATCCCCAAAAAGTATGTAAGGACAAAATTATTTATTAAAACAGTAGAAATAAAAATTAAAATTAAATTTTTCATAACGCGTCTAAGAATCAAAAACGAATTTTCTCGGGATCGTAAAAATCCCCTGCGCGGATTTTTACTGGCGCTTCACCCTTAAAAATCCTTCCCTTCGGGAAGGATACCATGCTTTTAAGGGATCAGA
>JAHISK010000145.1 GCA_018818105.1 Candidatus Omnitrophota bacterium
CACTGCTGCTAAAAGATTAAAAAATCAGACACTTGAAGAATGGTTCTTGTGGACACTGGAAGAATTTGCTAAAAATTCCAATGTTAACCCTATATCATTATTGCCTTCCGTAGGAATCCCATAAAGACTCACCCATTACAGTAGAAGTGTCTTTTATATTGACAAGTATAATAATTTAGGAGATAATTGTAAAAATTTTTAATGAGGCTTAGATTTTTTTTTGCTATAGGCAAGAAGAAATTCCTAGCTGAATTGACCCTTGACATTAAAGATGTCAGAGGTTTTCGCTACAATAATTTTTAATTGGGCGGATCCGCTTTTAGCGGATAATTCGTACATGTAACTCGCGGAAGTTTTACTGCGCGGGTTATACTCTCATCGAAGGAGGATGGTAGTAATGAATCAAGTTCCCACAGAGTTAGAACAGGCCTATTTTAATTCAATTAGAGAATTGAAGGAGGGGCAAATTGTAAAGGGTAAAATTGTACAAGTTACCGATAAAGAAGTTATTGTTGACGCGGGGTATAAAGCGGAAGGAGTAATGCCTCGTACAGAATTTGAAGGGGTGGACATAGACAGCTTAGACGAAATTGATGTGTATGTAGAAAATGTTGAAGATGAAGAAGGGAAGATAGGTCTTTCGTTTAAGAAAGCGAAGGAAACTAAAGGTTGGCAAAATTTAGCAATGAATTTTAAAGAAGGGGATTTAGTCGAAGGATTAATTACTCGAAAAATAAAAGGCGGGTATATGGTTAGTATCTTTGGCGTAGCAGGCTTTTTGCCGCAAAGTTTATCCGCGTTTAAGAATGTTGGTCAGGGGGATATTTTAGGAAAGAAATTCTTTTTCCAGATTATTAAGATGAACCGGGCTAAAGAAAACTTTATTGTGTCTCGAAAAGACGCTTTACGTATGGAAAAAGAAGTTTCCCGTAAGAAAATATGGGAAGAAATGGAAGAAAAAAAGATAATGAAGGGAAGGGTAAAGAGTATCACTAATTTTGGCGCTTTTGTCGATTTAGGCGGCGTAGATGGTCTTTTGCATATTGCTGATATGAGTTGGAAAAAAATTACTCATCCTTCAGAAATTGTCGCTGTAAACGATGAAATTCAGATCATGATTTTAGGGTTTGATAAAGAAAAAGGTAAGATTTCTTTAGGGCTTAAACAGACTACCCCTGATCCGTGGAAAGAGATAGATAAAAAGTATACAATAGGTTCTGTTGTTAAAGGAAGAATAATGAACATTCAGAATTACGGAGTTTTTGTTGAGCTTGAGAAAGGCATTGAAGGGTTAGTTCATATAAGCGAAGTTTCTTGGACAAAACGCTTTATAAATTTAGGTGAGATGTTTGCTATTGGAGATATCGTAGAGACGTCGGTGATAGGATTAGACCCTAATGAGAAGAAGATTTCTTTAAGTGTTAGGCAGATGGAAAAGGATCCTTGGGAAGATGTGGAAGATTTAGTCGTGATTGATTCGGTGGTGTGTGGTAAGATTGTCAGTTATGGTGAGAAATGCGCTTACGCGGAGTTAATCAATGGGCTAGAGGGAGTTATCTATTCAGAAGATATCTCTTGGACTAAAAGGGTAACTCGTGTTCAAGAGATTTTGAAAAGAAGTGTAAGTGGTGATTTCAAGGTGTTAGGGATAGACAGAGGAAGTAGAAAAGTTATTTTAGGCGTAAAACAGTTAGTTGATGATCCTTGGCCGAAAATTTTAGAAGATTATCCTATAGGTAAAGTGTTAGAGGGCGAGGTTGTTAAAGTGACTAATTTTGGGGTGTTTATAAAAATTAATGAAGAGTTAGAAGGATTAGTCTTTTCCGGCGAAATAGATCAGGAAAAACTAGAGGCACTTAAACCTGAAGATAGGTTAGAAGTGAAAATAATTAAGATAGATCCAGGGGCAGCAAAAATTGGCCTTTCAGCCAAGATATCTGAATCCTACGAGGCATAGTCTAGGGAAAAAGTCAATAATTTTTAAGTTAAGTAGTGACGTAAAGGTTAAGAAATTAGTGCGGTGGTTAGGTTGAAGTAATGAATTAATCTAACTAGCTACATATCCTTTAAGGTAACGTGGATCGTGTTGTGACAACGTTGCCTGTGCAGCCCGGTATTTGGATTCCAACCCAATTACTTAGCAATTTTAGTTATTTGTGAAAAGATATGGTGAATTTAGATATATCCTGCCAAATTGATATTGTAAAAGAAAATGCTGTTGATGTTATTTCTCAAGAAGAAATAATAGATAAGTTAAAAAAATCGTTAAAGGATAAAAAACCTCTTAAATTAAAAATTGGGTTTGATCCTACCGCTAGAGATATCCATCTGGGTCACACAGTTATTTTAAGAAAACTAAGAAAGTTACAGGATTTAGGGCATATTGTCTATTTTATTATTGGGGACTTTACTGCTAAAATTGGGGATCCGTCAGGAAGGACCATTCTGCGCCCAATTTTGAGTGATAAAGAGATTTCCGATAATGCCCTGACCTACACTGAACAGGCATTTAAAATTTTAGATAAGAAGAAAACTAAGATAATATACAATAGTATTTGGTATAAAAATATGAATCTGTCACAGTTTTTGTCGCTTCTTTCTTCGTACACGATAGCTAGAATCCTTGAGCGCGATGATTTTTCTCAGAGGATGAAAGAAGGCAAGCCGCTTTCAATGTTAGAGGTAGTCTATCCTTTAATTCAGGGATACGATTCTTGTAAAATGGAAGCTGATATTGAGTTTGGGGGAACGGACCAGAAGTTTAATTTACTTGTCGGTCGAAACACGCAGCAGACATTTAATCAGCCGCCCCAGGCAGTAGTTACTATGCCTCTTTTAGTGGGGTTAGATGGTAAGAATAAAATGTCAAAATCGTTAAATAATTATGTGGGTATAACAGAATCTTCCAAGAACATGTTTGGTAAAATAATGAGTATTCCCGATAATATTATGTGGGACTATTTTCGTTTGCTTACGGAGGTTGATTTAGACGACGTAAAAAAGATGCATCCCAAAGAAGCCAAAATGTTATTAGCGCATACAATAGTTCTCCAATATCATTCGCCTAAAATTGGAGATAGGGAGAAAGAGGAGTTTCAAAGAGTTTTTTCTAATAAAGAATTACCAGCTCAAATGCCGGTTTATAAATCAGATAACGTCCAAATTAATTTGATAGATGTTCTTTTTTCTATGAAAGTAGTGGCCTCTAGGAATGAGGCTCGTAGAATTATTACTCAAGGAGGAATTTCTCTTATAGATGTTGATGACTCTTCGTGTGTTAAAGGGGTTAGTGAACAAGTAGTGGATATACCCGCTAAGGGCGCAGTTTTAAAGATAGGAAAAAAGAAGTTTCTTAAGATAGTTAGGTTGTAATTTAGATATAAAATTTCTTGCAATTTTATGCGAGATTGTTTATAATCAATTTCCAATATACGCTAATCGAAGATGTGAATTTACGTTTTATAGGGTAATTTAACAATCAATTATTGTCACGTGATCTCGCTGACGCTTGAAACGTGGCTAATTCGACTAGACGTTTTTTCTTTGCCTTCGGCTTGAAAAAACGTAAGTCTCATTAGGAGGTTTATATTATGGCGGTAAAAGTAGGTATTAATGGGTTTGGTAGAATTGGAAGACTTGTTTTTCGTTCAGGATTTAATAAGAAAGATATAGAATTTGTCGCGGTGAATGATTTATCGGTTCCCACAAATGTTTTAGCTCATTTGTTAAAGTATGATTCTAATTATGGCGCGTTAAACGCGACAGTTGAAGCAAAAGATAGTTCGTTATTAATTAACGGAAAAGAATTTAAAAATTTAAACTATAGAAGTCCGGGCGAAATCCCTTGGGGCGATTTAGGCGTAGATATTGTTGTTGAGTCAACCGGTGTATTTACTGATGCCCAAAAAGCTGGAGAGCATTTAAAGGCCGGTGCCAAAAAAGTTATTATTTCCGCTCCCGCGAAGAATGAAGATATTACTATTGTGTTAGGAGTTAATGAAGATAAATATGATCCAAAAAAACATAATATTGTTTCTAATGCTTCTTGCACGACAAACTGTTTAGCGCCTATGGCGAAAGTATTAAATGACAATTTTAATATCGTTAAAGGATTAATGACAACAATTCACTCTTATACTAACGACCAAAAAATTCTTGATTTACCGCATAAAGATTTAAGAAGAGCTCGCGCGGCGGGCTTGAGTATGATTCCTACAACAACGGGGGCGGCAAAGGCGATTTCTTTAGTTATTCCTCAACTTAAAGGTAAACTTGATGGGTTCGCGGTAAGAGTGCCTACGCCTACTGTTTCTTTAACGGATTTGACAGTTGAGTTAGAGAAATCAACTACAGTAGAAGATATAAATAGGGTAATGCAGGAGGCGGCAGGAGGGGCGTTAAAAGGGATATTGCAGTATTTGGATATACCGTTGGTCTCAAAGGATTTTACGGGAAATCCTGTTTCTTGTATATTTGATTCCGGCTTTACAAAAGCTATAGGGGGTAATTTAGTTAAAGTTCTTGGTTGGTATGACAATGAATGGGGTTATTCTAACCGAGTAATTGACCTTATTGAGTATATGGTAAAGAAAGGATTATAAATAGCGTAGAGCGTATAGCGGATAGCGTTTAGAATTAGATTTCTTTGGTTTATCCTCTACGCTATACGCTAGTCAAAGGAGACTTATGAGTAAGGTGACGATAAGGGATGTGGATTTTTCTGGTAAGAAAGTCATTATTCGCGTTGATTTTAATGTGCCGTTGGATAAAGATGGCAACATTAGTGATGATGCGAGAATAAGGGCAGCGTTACCTACCATAAAATATGTTTTAGAGAAAGGTGCTTCTAAGGTTATTTTGATGAGCCATTTAGGGCGACCTAAGGGTAAAGTCCTGGACAGCTTAAGAATGAATCCCCTCGCGCGAAGGTTATCCTCTCTAATAGGTGAAGGCGTTGAGAAAGTTGATGATTGCGTGGGACAGGAAGTTAAAGCAAAAATAAAATCTACCGATAAGAGAATCGTTCTTCTGGAGAATTTAAGGTTTCATCCTCAAGAAGAAGCCGGCGATGAAGGTTTTTCTAAAGAACTTGCTTCTTTAGCGGATATGTATGTGAATGATGCTTTTGGTACCGCGCATAGGGCTCACGCTTCTACGACGATTATAGCAAAGAGCCTACCTTCGTCTATAGGTTTCTTGATGGAAAAGGAGGTCAAGGCTCTTTCTTTCGCAGTGTCGCCGGAAAAGCCTTATGTAGTGATTTTAGGTGGTGCTAAAGTTTCAGATAAAATAGGCGTTATTTCTAATTTAATGCGGAAAGCCGATAAATTTATTATTGGAGGAGCGATGGCTTACACTTTTTTAAAAAGTCAAGGCATCGATGTTGGCGCTTCCCGAGTTGAGGATGACAAACTTGATTTAGCAAAGAAAATTCTAGATGACGCTGGATGTAAAGGAGTAAAAATATGTTTGCCCATAGATCATCTTGTTGTAGATAATATCGATAACCCAGGGATTAAAGCTATAGTTGAAACTATTGGGCAAGGATTGATGGGGGTTGATGTAGGAACTAAATCAATACAGTTTTTTAAAGATGAACTAAAAGACGCTAAAACTGTTTTGTGGAACGGCCCTTTAGGTATTTTTGAGAAGGAAGCTTATGCTCGCGGGACAAAAGAAATTGCTTTTTATTTGGCTGCGCTTGTGGGTGTGAATGTTATTGTTGGCGGCGGCGACTCAGCTTCGGCGGCAAAAAAGTTTGGCATTGCTGATAAGTTGACGCATGTCTCAACCGGCGGCGGAGCTTCTTTAGAGTTTTTAGAAGGAAAAGAATTACCGGGAATTGCGGTTATACCGGATAAGTGATAGCGTAGAGCGTAGAGTTTTATTCTTTTTTATCCGTTATGTATTAATTTTAGGGTAGTAGGAACGTTTAAATTACAAATTACAATAAACAAATTACAAACAATAGACAATAGACAAAAGGATAAAATATACAATAAAAACCGAAAAAATTTCTTTATTTGTAAATTGTATATTTGAATTTGTGTATTGTTTGTAAATTTGGATTTTGTCTATTGTTTATTTTTGACAGAAGCATATATTATACGAGGAGGATAAGATGAGAGTGCCTTTAATTGTGGGAAATTGGAAAATGTATAAAATTATGAATGAAGCGGTAGAGTTAGTTAATGAAATAAAGAGAGAACTTCTAGATTTTAGGAAAGCAGAAATTGTAGTGTGTCCACCGGTTACAAATCTTTCTTCGGTTTACGAATTACTTATGGAAACCAATATAGGATTAGGGGCTCAGAATTTGTATTGGGAGAAAGAAGGCGCTTTTACCGGGGAAGTATCGGCCCTCATGATTAAAGATTGCGGTTGTGAATATGTTATTATTGGGCATTCCGAAAGAAGAAAGTATTTTAGCGAAAGTGATGAAAATGTAAATAAAAAAATTAAAGCATCTTTAGAGGTGGGGTTGGTTCCGATTATGTGTGTGGGAGAAACCTTGGAAGAAAGAGAGGCGACTAAAACAATCGAAGTTATAAAACAGCAGTTAGTTGGCGGATTAAAAGGATTTAGTTTACAAGATTTAGGTAATTTAGTTATTGCCTATGAACCGGTTTGGGCGATAGGTACTGGCAAAACCGCGACACCGACGCAAGCTCAGGAAATTCATAAGGTTATACGCGAATGGATTCTAGAAAATTTTTCATCAGAGTTATCAAGCAATATGAGAATTCTTTATGGTGGAAGTGTAACGCCGGAGAATATAAGAGAGTTAATGCGACAGGAAGATATCGACGGCGCTTTAGTTGGCGGAGCGTCTTTGAAGAGCGCGTCATTTGTGGGTATCGTTAAAAATTCTGTAGATGAATAGAGTAATTGACTCATTCGCGCAAAAGGGGTATACTTTAAAGATTAAAGAGTCTTTCCCGATTCGTCGGGATGGCGATAAAGGATTGTAAATAATATGTATAATTTTCTTTTGGTGTTACATGTTATTATTGCGGTTTCAGTAATAGGTGTCATTCTTGTTCAAAGAGGCCGCAGCGGCGGACTAGTTGAGGCGTTGGGCGGGGTTGAGTCTATTTTTGGTACTAAAACCAGTGCTTTTTTCGTGAAGGTGACAGTAGTTTTAGCTATCCTATTTTTTGTTACTTCTATATCAGTGGCCTATGTCGGTAAGCAGAAAGGAAGGTCATTAATTGATAAGTATGATCGGTCTTCTAACCAAAAACAGGATGTTTCTTCATCAGTGGCAGTGGATATTCCTTCTCAAGATACTCCACTAGAAGCCCAAGCAGAGGGTATTTCTGAAACAGAAGCGTCGCCCCAAAATAAAAGTGAATAATTTTTTTTTATCTTAAAACTGCTAGTCATTTTTCTTAGTTTTCCTTTAATTTGTTTTAGTCAACCTGCCTTTCGGGCTCCTTATGAAAAATATACTTTAGAATGTGGAAAGAGCGGCGGCGAGTTGTTTTCTTCCCTTATATCAGACCCTAAATCTTTTAATCCTGTTGTCGCTCAGGAAACTTCCACTACGCAAATAACTTCTTTAATTTTTGAAGGATTAACGCGTACAGATCCTTTAACGTTGGAGGTTCTTCCTAATTTAGCTCAAAAATGGGAAACAGACGATGGAGTAGAGTGGATTTTTTATTTACGCCAGGATGTTAAATGGTCCGACGGCATTAAATTTAGCGCCGACGATGTAGTATTTACGTTTAATGAGTTGGTTTATAATCCTCAAATTCCAACCTCTAGTCGAGATATTTTTACTGTTGATGGAGAAACTATCGAGGTAATTAAGATAGATGAGTATACCGTAAAGTTTAAATTGCCCTTTATATTCGCTCCTTTCTTGCGCGCGTTGTCGCAGGAAATCATGCCGAAACATAAATATAGCTTTTTAGTTAGTGAGAATAAATTCACTTTTAGTATGGGGTTGGATTCAAAGCCGGAAGATATTGTTGGGACAGGGCCTTTTTGTTTAAAACAATATCTGCCTTCACAGATGGTTGTATTAGAGAAAAATCCTTTTTATTGGAAGAAAGATTCTTGCGGGAATAAACTTCCTTATTTAGAAAAATTAGTTTTTATTATTCTTTCTAACTCAGATATCTCTCTTCTGAAGTTCTTAGAAAATGAAATTGATTATTATTCTCTTCGTCCTCAGGATTTGGCCATTCTGGGGCCGCGGCAGTTTAAAGATAAATTTACTATTTATAATGCTGGTCCGTCTTTGGGGTCAAATTTTTTGGTGCTGAATCAAAATCCTGAAATTAATCCTCATACAAAGAAAAAATACGTAACCGATTATAAATTAGGTTGGTTTGGAGATCGTCGATTCCGTCAGTCGATATCGTTGGCGATAGATCGAGAAAAAATAATTACAATAGTTCTTAATAGGTTAGGTATTGAACAATATTCGCCTTTAAGTTCGGCCAATAAGTTTTTCTATACCGACGATATACAAAAATACCCTTATAATCTTAAAGCGGCAAAACAACTACTTTTTGATATGGGCTTTAAAGATACCAATGCTGACGGTATTTTAGAGGATAACGAAGGAAAAAGATTAGAGGTTAATTTTTTTACTAATGCTAATGATACGCAAAGGGTACAAATCGCGACGTTAGTAAAAACAGATTTAGCAAAGTTAGGGATGAAAATTAATTTTCTCCCGTTAGATTTTAATAATTTAGTCAGTAAGCTTACGGCTTCGCATGACTGGGAGATGGTTTTGATTGGTCTTACTGGAGGGGTTGAGCCATACTTTGGAAAAAACGTGTGGTCTTATAAAGGGAACCTTCATATGTGGAATCCTACTGGTAAGCCGATAGCTGAATTTGAAAAAGAAATCGAAGATATTTTTAACGCGTCAGCTCGTACGTTAGATACAGAGGAGAGAAAAAAGTTATTTATTCGCTGGCAGCAAATTGTGTCTAATGAGTTGCCGCTGATTTATACGGTAGTGTCGAATTCTTTATATGCTGTAAGGGATAAGTTTGCCAACTTGTATCCCACGGTGTATGGCGGCGCTTTCTCAGAAATTGAGTATATTTTTTTAAAAGAGTAAAGATTTATAATCCTCTGAACTGTTGTTAGTCTGCTTCTGAAAAATTTTTCAAAAAGCGCTTTCCCTTCCGCCCGCCAGAGTTACATCTTAGATGATTTTATGCGGCTTTTTTTACCTTTTCAAAATTGATACCTAACTTTCAAATATACTGATTGTTTTACTTTATTGTTTTTGTTTTCCTGCGCGTATTCCATTAATAAGACCTCTGCACAACGATAAAGATTTTGTGGTAAAATAAGATGTTGTCAAAAGTTTGATAAAAAAGAGATAAAAAGATCGTAACCCCCCCTGGTATAATCTTCACCCTACATATATTATAGGATGAAGAAGTTATTAATGTTAAAATATCTTGAATCCATAAAACGCTCTTTTACAGTAGGGAGACAGCTTGCGTCCCCCCTTATGGATCCGGTTTCCGGATACC
>JAHISK010000146.1 GCA_018818105.1 Candidatus Omnitrophota bacterium
ATCCACTACTTCACGCTTATCCTCACCCACGACATAACTCGATACGGCAATATTGTAATCATTATCGGCAATGGTTTTGTTATCCACCAGCTTGGCAAAATATTCTGCATCTTGCCGTGTGGTGAACGCTTCCAAAATCTTAGTGCGATTTGCTTCGCTTAATTTATTTTTGTTGCCACCACGAACAAACTCAACCGTAGCATCAATAAAAAGTGTCTTATTGTCTTTCTTGCTTTTTTTAAGGACAATAATACAGGTGGCAATCGTAGTACCAAAAAAGAGATCGGGCGGAAGTTGGATTACAGCATCAATATAGTTATTATCGATAAGATATTTGCGGATTTTTTGCTCTGCTCCACCACGATAAAGAACACCTGGGAATTCAACAATCGCAGCTGTTCCGCTAGTAGAAAGCCATGAAAGCATATGCATCGTAAAAGCAAGATCAGCCTTACTCTTTGGGGCTAATACTCCCGCAGGTGAAAATCGTGGATCATTTATCAAGATTGGATTGGCATCGCCATCCCATTTAATCGAATACGGCGGATTAGAAACAATAGCGTCAAACGGTTCATCATCCCAATGTTTTGGATCAGTAAGAGTATCACCGTGAGCAATATCAAAATGGTTATAGTTGATATCATGTAGAAACATATTGATACGGCAAAGGTTGTATGTAGTAAGATTAATTTCTTGCCCAAAAAATCCCTGTCGCACATTCCCCTTGCCAAGAACCTTGGCAAATTTAAGAAGCAGTGAACCAGAACCACAAGCCGGATCATATACTTTATTGACTTCTTTCTTACCAACCGTGGAAATTTCAGCCAAAAGCTCACTCACTTCTTGAGGTGTAAAGAACTCTCCTCCAGACTTACCAGCATTTGAAGCATACATTGTCATCAAAAACTCATAGGCATCGCCAAACGCGTCAATAGTATTGTCAGAATAATTTCCTAAGCGAAGATCGCCTATAGATTTTAAAAGTTTAGCAATCCTTTGATTTCTTTTTTCTACCGTATTGCCAAGCTTATTAGAATTCACATCAAGATCATCAAACAGACCTTTGATATCATCTTCACTTTCTGTTCCTTTTGCCGAATTTTCAATATCACAAAAAATAGCCGCAAGGGTTTCGTTAAGATTTGCATTATTGCGTGCATTTTTTGTTACATTGATAAAAAGCTCGCTGGGCAAAATATAAAACCCTTTTTCTTTCACTGTATCAGCACGACCAAATTCAGCTTCTTTATCAGAGAGTACTGTATAATTAAAATCTTTTTTACCAGTACGACGCTCATCATCATTGATATAGTTAGTCAAATTCTCACTAATAAAACGATAAAAAAGCATCCCCAACACATACTGCTTAAAATCCCAGCCATCAACACTTCCACGTAAATCATTAGCAATCTGCCAAATAGCACGATGTAATTCCGCGCGTTCTTGCTCTTTAGTCATATTTTTTTACTCCTTCAAAAACTTTGTGGATGCGTTATTTATAAAATATATATTTGGATTTTCCGGAGACACACACCTAATTACTTTTTCACTCAACCTACCAATTTATCTAAACTAACTCCCAATGCTTTCGCTAACTTTATAACTGTTTCAATCTTTGGATTTTTTATACCTCCATACTCAATTTTCACGATGGTATTATAAGAAACATTTGATTCAACTGCTAATTTTTCACGTGACCATCCTTTTTCTTCTCTGAGTTTAATTAAATTTTTAAGAGGCATAATCTCCTTGACCTTTTCTTTGTATTGCGATACAATATCTGAATACAATGTTAAACACCTGTAATGTATATATATTTTATATAAAGAGGGCAAATATGCAAGAAAATTTAAACATACAGTTCAACGAAAAATTTCAATAATGTTTTGGTTATTACACAACTTCCTCTCCTCTTACCCCAGGCCTAAATACACCTGGGTTAAGGTGCGGTTTCTGCATGAAACTGACAAGGCTTTATTGGTTTGTCGTAATGATGGAAAGGTTTGGATTCCGAAGTCTCGAATAAGTAAGGTGCGGCTTAGGAAGAGAGATTTTTGGATTTATGGGGCTGTCGAAAGATATGACAGCCCTTGATTACACCGATTAAAAATAGATTACACAGATTGAGGAAATACAAGGGTTGATGGGGAGAAATAATTTAGGTGTAACGGTATTTCTGGCACAAGCTGTGCCAGTTTTTCATCCTTAATTGTAGGGGCAATTCACGAATTGCCCGGATAGAATTATCAAAACGATTTATTTTATCATTGTATTTTGAAATTTTATTGATGGATGATTTATATTTTGTATCGGGCGATTCGTGAATCGCCCCTACAATATTTAATTCCGGGTATCGAATTCCGGGAACAGCTACCTTATCACACTATTTAATAAATTCACGTTCAATAAACTGCCCCAATAAATCACTGTTTAATTGTTCATCACCCTTCATCTTATCTTGTAATTGCTTTCTCACATATTCTTTGTTTCGATCATCTATTTTCCACGGACCTCGATAAAGAACAAACGCCTTTCGTCTTTCTTTAAAATCAATAGCAAGTACCCCCTTTTCATCTTGTAATAAAGAAACTGGAAGGAGCCAAAAAGAAAGATTCACATAACAATCTTTCTCCCCATCAGCAAATTTAGTTTTTGTAATTTTATCACCTGCAAAATTATTAATGCCGCTGCTAAATATAAGTTTAGTTAATTCTATCTCTTTTCCTTTAGCAATTTGAAAATAGGTTCTCTTCAACGGCAACTCACTCTGATGTTCAGAAACCGCTGTAACCATCACAATAGCATTACCTTTTAAACCACAATACTCATCTTCACTAACTGGCAAAGCCATATCAAATTCGGCATATCGCTCAATAATATCATCTGTTGCCTCAATGCTTTTTTTAAATTTTGCCCAAGGTCCTTGCTCACTCTGCCCCTTGATTAACCAGCTACCTATAATTAAAAGGATAGCTACAATTATAAAAAATATAATTTTTTTCATCGTTGCTCTTTATTTTCAATTCCAAAAATAACAGGGTCAGACTGGAATTCCCCCGATTTAATAGACACCTAATCCATTCTTATTTTTCATCTCGTACTCATAAGGGCTTATAATTCCGGGTAATTCCGGGGACAGCTACCATAATTATTTATTTTTACGTTTATTTGGTCCTGATTTTTTCCTATGTAGCATCCGCCCACTTATCTTTTCCAATAAATCAATAAATTTCTCATCTCCTAACGGTCGCCCTGTATTACAATGACTTCTAAATAATACTAAATCGTTCTTATCATCTTCTTCTGTAAGGTAATCTGCCCAATCTTTTATTTCATCAGAAACAAAACTATTATCTATAATGCTATCCTTTTTATTCTTTATATGTGCGTTTGCGCTTGACCAAGAATATTTCCATGCGCATTTTACCATTTTAGCGCGAACGGGGTTTCTTTCTACATATCTCATTGCCGCATATAAATGGGTTTCATTTGAAGGGTATGATTTAAACCTTCCTTCCCATAGATGACCTCTCCAATTTTCTCTAAAATTTATTCTGCGACTATATCTCTTTTGTGATTCACTAAATCCATCAGCAAAACTGCTACTATGTTTAGGAACAGCTATAAGATGAACATGGTTATCCATAAGGCAATACGCCCAGATGTTGATTCCTGCTGGTTTTGCATGAAGACATAAATAATCTAAGTAGGCTTTTCTATCATCATCAGAAAAGAATACCGGCTGGCGACGATTACCTCTTTGGATTATATGATGTGGGATATCAGGTATCACTACCCTGGCTATTCTTGGCATATCATAAGTTTATCAATTTCCTGAAAAATCGTCAAGCCTAATTATGGTAGCTGTCCCCTATTCTAAATAGTTAATTAGTTAACTCCGTCCCCTATTCTTTATAAATCTCGAATAAGAAAAATTAAATTATTAAATGGGGATTTTTGGATTTATGTGCGAGAAAACAACATTATCTCATCGCAACCTGATGAAGAACTATCGTAGGGGATGACCTTTTTCTCGCACCAATGGTGCGAGTTTTTCACTTCTGCCATAAGCTAAATAAAAATATGGCGTCTTTGGCGTCTTTGGCGTCTTTGGCGTCTTTATGGCGTCTTTGGCGTCACTCTCTTTTTTCTTTTTACGACTGTAACACTCGAAGCTAAATTAGCTTTTCTCTTATGACGTTTTAAGATATATTCCGTTCCTTTACCGGTTATTCCCCGCTGTTCAAAAACCTTCAAAGAAACCAAATAAGATAAATCTCGAGTTGCTGTCCGTTCGGATGTCGCGCAAATTCTTCTATACAAAGCATTAGAAATAGTTCCCTTCTCTTTCACATATTTAACAGCCTTTAATTGCCGTTCATTCAATCCCAACCTTGCTACTATAGATTCGGTAAATAAATCTTTGCTTAGGATTGTCCTAAACTCATAATTACAATTATTTACGAACTCGGGTTCGGGAAGTCCTGCCTGTTTACATTGTTTAACCATTTCAAGAGTACCTGACCCAACTCTTTGTATATAATCAGCTAGATAAAAAACTTCCGCGATTAAAGGATTCCCCGGATATGAGCGATGAGGCTTCTTAAGATCAGCTATTGATAGCTGTGAAGGCAACCTGCCTGAATTCCAGATTTCAACCCTGTCAATAAATACCATTACCTGAACACCGGAAATATCATTATAAGTCCGGTGAGCAAGAGCATTCACAATAGCTTCTTCAACCGCGAATAAGGGAATTTCCGGCGGGCGTTTTACCTGCGCGGTGTGTACTTGCTGAATAACGGGCAATTTAATACTGCTTAATACAAATATGACCGCTCGATCAACTTGATCGAAAAGATTTCCATCATATATGTGGTACGAAATAAAAGGCTTTTCTACTTCTGCACCAGGAAATTGCACGCATTTTGTTTCAGCTTGAAGATGAAATTTATGCGGGTTTTTACCAAACAGTAAAATCGCCGCGTTAGTCAATTTATTTCCATTCAAAAGGTTTAGATGAGTAAAAACATCTTTTATGGGAATATTCTCCGCTAAGGGAAAATTTCTTTTTTCTTTTGCCATCCGCAAAAACCATTTTACCTTATCCGTATCTATATCTTTCCATGAAGCCCCTTCGCACACCGCCTGATCAAAAACACTTTTACCCACAATACCTTCTTCACGAAGAAATTCAATGAGGCTTTCATGTACGGCGTTCTTAAGTTCCTGAATGTTACGGAAACGATAATATTTGTAACCAGAATCCTCATCTTTAATTGCAGTTATTATTTTTTTAACTCTTTTATCTCTCCTGTTATCTGATTTTCCTTTTATGTACGCTAAGACATATTTGTGACTTTTTTGTGCTTCTCTAAATTCCGCTTCCGTAGCTGAAAGCTTATTTTTCGAAACCTTACCGTATTCATCGCCAAAAATAACAATATAAACGTCGCAAGCCCGGACTTCTTTTAAATACACTGTTTTTGAAGACTCACCGCCGGCGGGAGCTTTTTCAAATAAAAACACTCTAAAATAATCTTTGAGTAAAACATCGTTCTCAACTATCTCTTGCACCGCGAGACGTTCCGCTTTTAGTTCCTTTTGAATCCCGCTAACAAAAATTCTATATTTCATAACCAATATCCTCCGGATTTAAACTTATTTGGTAAAGATTGCGTCTACAACTTGTCCCACATCCTGTGGGACTTGCTTAAAACCTTTTCAAATGTTTAAGCCTCTCACCTATATAGACGTAAAATCCGCGGAGATTCTTTCAAAAATTTTAGTTTTTTTTTGGGGGGGGAATTAACAAGGTTGTTAGAACTATATCCAATGAACAAATAATATCAGATATTGTAATTATCAACGGGATTGATTTTAACGCAATTTTAGCGTGAAGGCATTATGGTGAGCAATACGACAATATGGTGGAGGTGGCGGGGCACTGATCTACCTGTTTCCAGATAGGGTGGACTATATCTTCATCCCGACATAATGTCGGGAGCTCGGCGTGTTATAGAAGGTATAAATTTATCATCGATATAATATACTTCTATCAACGATAGCACCTCCTATCCCCTCTTATTTGGTAAGAGGAAGTCTCTGCAGGGCTCATCACCCCTCAAGGTTACCCGCGACGACCATATATCATCGCTAGGGATTCCCTGATATAAGCCGAGTTTTTCACTAAAAGTTACCCCTTAGTGCGACCAAAATTAATCGAACCCGCGTCCTCAAAGATTTGATACAAGTTACTACATGCTTATTTCTATTATTTATCTTTCGCGCAAGACGCCAATAGAACAGGCTGCTTACGCGGCAATCCCTCTTTATTGTCCCTTAAACCCAAAGAACGCGTGTTTAAGGTAAGCCTCATAAATGTGCCCTTAATAAAGCCTGAGGCCTGCTCTATTAAAAGCCTTGCCAGAATTAACCAGCAAATGCCATGGTAGGCATACCCACTACGCCAGAATTCCAACTAACAGGGTTAGCTACTGGTGCAGCGATATATCCACCTAGGTTATAATTTGTGTTTGCATTTAAAATTTTGTAAACCAGTTAAGGCCGGCCTACCCGCCTGCATGCAACTTAATACCGCCTACTCTAAGTCGAATCCAATTCACCCCCATATTGTCAAAACAACGCTTTCCACTTAATAAATACCATAAAATATGGCATTTATCAAATCTTTTTCATGTATTTAATTTACGGGCACAGACAAGCGACGCCCCTACAAATCAATCCGCATATATCTGCAACTGAGATTCTTTTTCTATTGCTGAAAGAAACCGTATCCTTGCCATAAAGCCTTTCTGTTGGAATAAATCATCGTAGGCCGGCTTTTTTTTCTCTTGGTAATCTTTTTCATCAAAAATACTTTTCTCAATTAATTTCACTATATAAGCGCCCTTCAAAAGCATTATGGGCTCAAGGTGAATCTGTTCCTGGCCGAGGCTGAATATAGTTTTACTTAGAGCCTCATCCATCCCCAACCCTTCAATATAATCATAGTATTTAAAAAAATCAGTTTCTTTAAATTCTAACTTACGCTCCTTCGCGATCTTTTTTAAATTAGTAATATTTTCATTCTTTATTTCTTCCAGTACTTCTTTACATAACGCCTCCGCTTTAACCTTGGATTCTTTCTCTTTCAGTTGATTGACTACCTTTTCTTTTATACTTTCTAACGCGGGAATAAAGGACGCCTTTTCTTGAGTCTTCTCAAAAAGAATACCAGCATTATCTGTTTGTATCAGCGAACTCAAAATTCCTTTTTCCAAAGAAAATGCCGCGCTATTTACCACAGGATTCCACCCTAACCCTTCTATTGGGTCATTTATTCCGAAAAAAGTGGTTTCTTTGATTTCAAGAGAAAATTTTGATGTCAACTCATCGATATTTTTTATATCAGTTAACGCCTCAATTTCCGACACTTGATTAAAAATATCACTATCTTTATCTATGCTAACGTACTTAATTTTTATTTTTTCACCTTCTTTAAAACTATCTTTATTCTCCTCATAAAATGATTCTAAATCTTGGGCGGTGATTACTACTTCATCATTAAACTTTTCATAAGGAATAAAAATATACTCAATCTTTGCTTCTTGAGTGTCTGTTATATAACTATTCTTTACTTCATCATCGGTGATTTCAATTTTGGCGTATTTATCAAACAGTTTTTCGATTTGAATAAACTGTCGGATATATTCTTCGAATATACGAGGAGCAATTCGCCGGCGCGTTAAAAACTGTGTGTACACTTCTTTGTTAAATCCTTCCTCTTTTGAAGAAAACATATTGCGTATGGCGCTTACAACATCCTGATCATCAACTAAAATATTATCTTTTTTCACTTTTGATAATAACAATATATACTGCCAAGCATGCGCGGATATTTCTTTATTGGTTATTTTTTCTTTTTTATCTGTTGGAGGAAAAAGTAGAAATCGTATCTGTGCCATATTATAATAATAATCAAAATCTGAAGCGGTTATTTCTTTTCCCTCAATTTTGCCAAGGATTCGTACTCCTCTTTTTCCAACAAAAGAAGACCCGCCCCAAAGAGTGAAAGAAATTATAATAATAACTGATAAAACCCAAAGAATTTTTTTTGAATGTTTTTCTCTAATTTTATTAAGCATATCATCTCCTAATCATAAAAAAAGGCTGCTTCGCTTATAGCCGGCAGCCCTTTAAAAACTAAATCAAACCTCTACCTTATTCCTCAACGATAATACAATTTACTGGACATTGTGACGCGACTTCATGAACATCACAATTGGAACAATCTCCATTTTTTACTTTCGCGATTCCATTCTCGTCCATCTCAAAAATCTCAGGACAACTATTTACACACAACCCACAGCCAACACACGTACTTTCCTCAACAGTTACCTTTACCATATCTCCCCCCTGGTATAATCTTCACCCTACATATATTATAGGATGAAGAAGTTATTAATGTTAAAATATCTTGAATCCATAAAACGCTCTTTTACAGTAGGGAGACAGCTTGCGTCCCCCCTTATGGATCCGGTTTCCGGATACC
>JAHISK010000147.1 GCA_018818105.1 Candidatus Omnitrophota bacterium
GTTCACACAATACTCCCTCTAACACAGAATATCGATATTTCGGTATCCAAACAAAATGATACTTTAGTTCATATACCGTATGCGGTGTCTTTCGGTACTCTCTTTTCATAGAACAATCTTACCACCGACTTTGTCGGTGGATTAGCTTACGCATTTAATAAATCTATCTCTTTAATCATCTACTTCTCTTCTCATTTATGTCCACCATGTATCTTCTAGCCTATCCTTTAAACTCTCCTATCTGATCCCTGAATCGCGCCGCGTCTTCATACTCTTCAAGACAAACGGCTCTGTTTAATCGCTTCTTTAACTCTTCTTCCCTAGGTTGCCTCAAACTCTTATATTGATATGAACAAGGAACCTTTCCTTTATGCTTAGTCCAACTATGCAGCTTTTTTAGAAGAGGCAATACTTCCGACTTATAAACCACGTAACAATTTCGACACCCTAACCGACCTTTTTCACTCACATCCGTTAAAGTCAAACCGCAAAAAGAACACTTAATATTCGCGGTTTCTTTTTCAATAGCATCTTTACTCAAAAGATTATCGAGAAAGTCGGATATACTTAACTGCCCCTTAACTTCCGTAGCTTTATCTTGAGCGCAACTCTGACATATATGCATCTCTACAACCTTATCATTGATAATTTCTGTAAGATGAACCGTCGCGGAATTTTTATTACACACGTCACATAACATAATATAGACCATAGACCATAGACTATAGACTATAGACTATAGACTAAAAACCTTTTACCCTAAAAATTTTCTGAAAGAAAATTTTGGTCTATGGTCAATAGTCTATCGTCAATAGTCTAAATTTTATATTTTACTCCATCAGTCTTTGTTATTTTATTAAACTCTTTCATTATTATTTTAGTAATCTTACCTGGTTTACTATCGCCAATAGTTCTGCCATCAACTTTTATTACCGACATAATCTCAGCAGCTGTGCCGGTTAAAAAACATTCATCGCTATTATACAACTCATGCCTAGTCAACACATGTTCATGCGCGCCCATTTTTAATTTTCTAGCAATACCAAGAACAGAATCTCTTGTAATCCCTCTTAAACTACCCATGCACTGCGGCGGAGTATAAAGCTGACCATTCTTTACCACAAAAATATTATCGCCTGTACATTCAGCGACATAGCCAAGATGATCAAGCATTATCGCTTCCTCAAAACCGGCATTCACCGCCTCAATTTTTGCTAAAATATTGTTCAGATAATTCAACGACTTTATCTGAGGATTAACTGCTTCGCAAATATTTCTGATTGTTGGAACAGTAATAATCTCCATGCCGTTTTGATAAAAATCCTGCGGATAAAACTTTATTGTATCCGTAATTACAACCACGGTTTCATTCCCTTTACATTTTCTAGGATCAAGCCCTAAATCTCCTTTACCCCTTGAAACAACTACCCTAATATAACCATCTTTTAACTTATTAGCTTTCAGTGTCTTTATTATAATATCAGCCATCTGTTTCTTAGTTGCGGGGATTTTAAGCATTATCGAATGAGCTGATTCAAAAAGCCTATCAATATGCTCCCGCAACTTAAAAACCAAACAATTATATGAACGTATTCCCTCGAATACGCCGTCGCCATATAAAAACCCATGATCAAAAACAGAAACTTTTGCCTGGTCTTTATCAACCAATTCTCCGTTAAGATATATCTTCATTTTTACCCCTCCTTTACGAAGGACGAAAGATGAAGGACAACGGACGTTTTCTCTACTTCATCTTTCATGCCTCGTCCCTCTTCCTTCGTTAGCTACCAATTTGTCCTTCCTTAATATTTACAATCCTTTTT
The DNA here is from genome assembly GCA_018818105.1 of Candidatus Omnitrophota bacterium. Classification (GTDB taxonomy): domain Bacteria; phylum Omnitrophota; class Gorgyraeia; order Duberdicusellales; family 4484-171; genus JAHISK01. Next base: position 1,824 of record JAHISK010000147.1, read on the forward strand.
GCTTTCTGGGCTAATTCCAAATTATGAGTAACAATTATTACGGTTTTTCTTTGTTCTGTATTTAATTGTTCCAACAACCCAACAACAACATTTTGTGAATCCTTATCCAAATTACCTGTAGGTTCATCACAAAGTAGCACCTGCGGGTCATTAATTAACGCGCGAGCGAAAGCTACCTTTTGTCTTTCTCCCCCGCTCAATTGTGACGGAAAAAAATTTTTCCGTTTCGCTATCCCTAAATATTCTAACAATTCCTGAGCTCTTTTTAAAGAAGATTTTCTTTCTCCTCGAAGAAAAGAAGCTATCGCGACATTTTCTAAAACATTTAATTCTTCTATAAGATGATAAAACTGAAAAACAAAACCAACTGTTTGACTCCTCCACAATGAAAGATTACTATCCCGGAGCCGATATACATCTGTTCCTTTAAAAAGGACTTTACCCCTAGTTGGTAAATCCAACCCTCCCATGATATGAAGAAGCGTAGATTTACCCGCGCCCGAATGTCCGACAATAGCTAAATAATCCCCTTCATTACACAATAACGAAACATTATCTACCGCAAGGACCTCTTCTCTACCGTTATGATACTTCTTCGTTACCGACTCAATATTTAACATATCTTTCCATATTTTCTGTATTCCCTGCCCGCCGGCAAACGCGGCGCCTTCAGTCTTCAGCCTTCAGTCTTCGGTCTTTTAATCATTCATACCTAAGCGCTTCGCAGATCTCTAATCTCGCCGCCCGTATTGCCGGAAACAGACTTGAAACAAAAGATATAATAATACTTACTATAGCAATTACTACCATGTCACCCACTTGCACAGATATCGGCAGAAATCGAGTAAAAAAGATTTCCTCCGGCAACTGTATAAAAGGATATGTTTTTAACATAAAACATATCGCCAAGCCTAAAGCCCAACCTCCAAAAGTACCAATGACACCGATAAAAACTCCCTGAATAGTAAAAATACTTAAAATTTTCCTATTGGTAAACCCTAACGATTTTAAAATACCTATCTCTTTGGTTTTCTCTACAACCTTCACTGTCAATGTCGCGAAAATATTGAATGAAGCAATAATAACAATCAAAGATAAAATGATAAACATCGCGATCTTTTCCAGTTTTAACGTAGCAAACAAAGCCTGATTTGTGTCAATCCATGTATTCACAAAAATATCACCGCCAAACTTTTGGCTAATTTTTGCCTTTACTTTATCAGCGGCAAACGGTTCTTTTAATTTTAGACCTAAAGTTAAAATATAGTTGGGAGAAAAACTCTTCGCTCTCTCTAAATCAGTAACTAAATAATAGTTATCTACATCATAAAGGCCAACGCTAAAAGTACCCCTGATTTTTTCTTCCTCCAAATGCAATTTTTTATTTAAAGGATAAAACTCTATACTATCTGAAAGAAAAAATCGTTTCATTATTCCTTCTCCGACAAAAAATCCCTCATCGCCAAACTCTTCCTTTATATACGGGAAAAAAAGTTTTTTTCCTGAGCTATCATTAAAATCAACACCTTTCACAACCAATGGAACAACTGTATTTTTAAACTTAGCGAAAACCTGCGTATTTAAAGTTATAGCCGCATATTCAACTTCTTCCCATCCATTTATAGCGTCTTTAATCTGAGGTAATTGCACGTCGTCGTCTAGGCTTTCTATAATAATATGGTCCTTAAACTTCATTATTCTCTCCATAAGCCCGCCGTCAATACCATTTACTATAGAAAGAGCAACTAATACTGTAGCCACGCCTAAAACAACGCCCAAACAAGACATCACTCCAATAAATGAAACGTGTTTAGCTTTGCCTCGAAAAAGATACCGTAATGCTAAGTAAAATTCTGTTTTCATCTTTTTTTATACCGATTAACACAGATTTAATCTGTGTCTATCTGTGTCTTTTTAAGAAGTGGGAAAAAAATTACATCTCTTATGGAAGGCTGATTGAGAAGAAGCATGACTAATCTATCTATTCCTATTCCTAACCCCGTAGCAGGAGGCATTCCATGTTCTAAACTTAAGATGAAATCATTATCTATCTTTTTAGGAAGCTCATCTTCTACTTCTAACTGCTTCATAAACCGTTCTTTCTGATCCAATGGATCATTTAACTCTGAATAAGCGTTAGCAACTTCAAGCCCAGCGATGAACAACTCAAACCTATCCACAAGATAAGGATTATCCTTATTCCTCTTTGCTAAAGGAGACGTCCAAGTAAAAAAATCCACAATGAAAGCCGGTTTATCCTTAGGGAAATTTTTCTCAATTAATTCTTCAGTAATATTAAGAATCCGTGTTCGTGTTAATCCCTGTTTCAAATTCAATTTTTTACTAACCTTATTTAAAACTTCATCCTGGGAATCCCGCGGGTCAACATCAAACTCTTTCTTAAACAATTCAGCAAACGAAATCCTTTGCCAAGGAGGAGTTAAATCAATTTTTGTTCCCTGATAATCCAACACTACCGAAGACTTTATTTCCTTAGCTAACGAAGAAATTAAATCCTCGCATATCTTCATCATATACTCGTAATCATAATAGGCGCAATACGCCTCAAGCATAGTAAACTCAGGATTATGCCTAGTTGAAGTCCCTTCATTACGAAAACTTCTATTCACCTCATATACCCTATCAAATCCTCCAACAAGAAGCCGCTTAAGATATAATTCCGGGGCAATCCGCAAATAAACGTCCATCCCTGTCGCGTTATGGTGAGTAGCAAAAGGACGCCCCGTAGCACCGCCGGCAATATTATGAAGCATAGGAGTCTCAACTTCGATATATTTACGTTGGTCAAAAAACTTTCTAATAAGCGTAATTATCCGAGACCGTTTTACAAAAACATCTTTAACCCCCGGATTAGCAATTAAATCAAGATATCGCTGCCGATACCTAACTTCCACATCTTTAAGACCGTGCCATTTCTCCGGTAAAGGCTTTAAAGCCTTTGAAAGAAGTATCAACTTCTGAGCCATCACCGTAAATTCTCCTGTACGAGTCTTAAACAATTTTCCTTCTATACCGATAATATCGCCTACATCCAGGCTCTTGAAAATCTTAAAAGCATCACCTAAAACATTAAGCTGCGCGTACACCTGAATCCGGCCAGTATGATCGGATATATGAGCAAATCCGGATTTTCCGTGCTCCCGCTTAGTCATAAGCCTTCCGGCTACAGAAACAGGCGCCTCCTCCTCAAATCCCTCTAAAATCTCGTTTATAAACAGCGGTTTAGGAAATGATGTTTCCTTAAAGGGGTCCCCAAAATCCTGCCGAATTTTATCTAATTTCTCTATTTCGTTCATATCCCCTAGATTATATAGAAGAAGGCCTTTTGTGTCAAACGAAATCAGTTATTGTAGGGGAGGTCCTTGCGCCCTCCCGTAATTTTATACAATTATCAAAAATCGATAAAATTATTAATAATATCAGTAAACGGGAGGGCGCAAGGACCTCCCCTACGAATTTTTATTATATAGGTTACAAAACACGAAATGGCCGGATTCTACTTCGTTTCTTATCACTTCTCTGCCACAATCTTGCCTTCTGTGGGAACATCGAGGCAGAAACGGGCACCCATATTGAGGTATATCTGAATCCTGAAAAGACTTTAACCGCAAAAAAGAGGCCTCTTTTAAAAGCTTAGTATAAGGATGTAAGGGGTTATTATACACCAAATCTGTAGGACCATATTCAAATATTTTCCCATGATACATAATAAAACTAACCTGAGAAATCTTTCTTATTAACTTAAGATTATGAGAAATAAAAAGAAATGTTATACCTTTATCCTGCTGAAGCCGACTAAGCAGCTTTATAATTTTAGAAGCAGTAGTAATATCTAAACTAGAGGTTGGTTCATCAAAAATAATTAAAGGAGCCCGCATAATCAAACTACGGGCAATACATACCCGCTGAGTTTGTCCTCCGCTTAACTGATGAGGATACCTAAAAAAAACACCCCTATTAAGCTCGACCTCTTCTAAGGCTTGAGCGATAAAATTTTCTGCTTCCTTCTTACTTCGTCTTTTGAAAACATTTAAAGTTTCATATAACGAAGAAAATATTGTATACCGGGGATCAAGACTTAAAAACGGATTTTGAAAAACGATTTGAATATTTTTCCTGATTAATCGTTCGTTCTTTTTTACTGTAATATCTTCCTTTTGAAAATATATTTTTCCGGAACAAGGAGAATGAAACCCTAGAATTGTTTTTGCTAACGTAGTCTTTCCGCAACCACTTTCTCCCGCTAAAGCGGTTGTAATCCCCTTACGCAAAAAAACATCCACCCCATCTAAAGCCTTAACGGTTTGATGTTTCTGATGAAAATAAACTTTTAAATCTTTTGTTTCTAAAATATTCATAATTCAATAAATCAAAAAAAACAAACAACCTTTTTCATTATTAAAGAGATAATAAAAATCTCTTTTGCGCACGTCTTGAGTCCGGATGGATTGCCGCAAGTGAACCCGATTTCATATCGGCTGAATTGCGGTATCTTTTGCTTTGATTATTATGCTTTTTCATTACCAATATGGTTTTAGGACTCATATGCGAAGCAAAAGGGCTATTTTTCGTTATCTCTTTACCACCTCTAAATGAAAGAAACATTATTAACTTTCTAGTTCCTTAAACGATTCTATCAAATCCACGGTGTATGAATCTTTGGGTGAACTGAACAATTCCTTGCTACTATTAATTTCTCGCACCTTTCCCTGATAAAGAACAACCGCTCTATCACATAACACCCTCACTAAATCAAGATTATGGGTAATAAAAATAATTGTTATATTATAATCATCACTTAATTCTTTAAATAGATTCACAATCTGACTTTCTATAGTAACGTCTAAAGAACTAGTCGGTTCATCGGCAATCAAAATATCGGGATTTCGCGATATCGCCATCGCGATAGAAACTCGCTGCAACTGCCCCCCGCTTAACTGATGAGGATAACTATTTATCATACGCTGACAATCGGAAAGCCTAACCTTTTCAAACGAATCAGCAATAATCTTTCGCCTATTGGCTCTACTCTTTATACCGCCTTTCTCCTTCAGCATTTCGTGAAACTGATACCCTATACTTAAAACCGGATTAAACGTCGCCCCCGGATATTGAAACACCAAACTTATTTGACGTCCCCTTAAATCTTCTAACTGATTTTCGGATAAAGACATAATATTTTGATTCTTAAACAGAATTTCGCCTTCTTTTTTAGAACCTTGCGGCAAAAGATTTATAATCGAAAACGCCAGCGTGCTTTTACCGCTGCCGGACTCACCAACAACTCCCAGAATTTCTCCTTTCCTAACAGATAAATTCACCCCCCGCAATGCCCGGACTTCTTTTACTCCGGTATAGGTAACACTTAAATTTTTTACTTCCAATATATTAGCCATTATAATATAAACAACCTTTCTCATTATTAAAGAGATGACAAAAATCTCTTTTGCGCGCGTCTTGAGTCCGGATGGATATCTGCGTGTGCAGCCGATTTTATATCGGCTGAATTGCGGAATCTTTTGCTTTGATTATTATGCTTTATCATTATCAATATGGTTTTAGGACTCATACGCGAAGCAAAAGGGCTATTTTTGTTATCTCTTTACCACCTCTAAAATAAAGAACACACCTAACTGCTAATATATTACTAAGACTACATTATTTTTCTTTTTGGATCTAATTTGTCACGTAGCGTTTCTCCCAACACATTAAAACATATAACCGTAACTAAAATAAATAATCCCGGAGTAAGTATCCATGGGTAAAGACGAATATTTACTATCCCCATAGCCCCAGATAATAAGTTCCCCCAACTAGCTTGCGGCTCCTGAATTCCTAACCCTAAAAGGCTTAATGCCGCCTCCCCTAAAATATAGGCAGGGATACTTAACACAATCGCGACTACCGCGTAAGATAAAGTATGCGGTAAAATGTGGCGAACAATTATTTTAAAATGACCCAGACCGCAAGCTTTCGCAGCGTAAATATAATCATTTTCCCGCAACGAAATAGCCATCCCCCGTATAATACGAGCCGTTGACGCCCAGCCAATAAAAGAAAGGATAACGACAATTAAAAAATACACCTGCGCCGAACTTAAATTAGGAGGAAAAGACGCCCGTAACGCTAACATAAGATAAAAAGACGGTACCATCATTACCATCTCACATAACCGCATCAATAAATTATCAACTTTTCCGCCAAAATACCCCGAAGCTCCCCCTACTAATAATCCAATAACGAATGAAATTGTAGCGCCGATTAATCCGATAGATAAAGAAATTCGGCCCCCATAAAGAACCCGGGAAAAAATATCTCTGCCCTTTAAGTCCGCTCCCAAAAGAAAAACTTTGCCTTCCCTAACACCAAAAAGATGCCGGTCAGTTTCCAGTAATCCTAAAACTTTATATTTGAATCCTTTAACAAAAAAGTTAATGGGATAAATTTTAGTTTTGTCTTCAGAATAAATACGCCGATAATAGTCATCCACTTCAAATGAATGCCCATAGATAAACAGACCCACTTGCTGTTCTCTTATATTAAGGAAATGAATTTTTGTGGGCGGCGAATAAGAATTAAGGACATCATCCTGATCATAGGAATAAGGAGAGAAAAAAGGAGCAAACATAACTAATAAATACAAAACGCCTAATACAACTAATACGCTATTTCCTAGTCTACTTTTCATGAATTATCAATATTTATAACAATAAATTTCAATAAGTATCTTTTCTTATCTTTCATACCTTATTCTTGGATCAAAATACGCCAACATAATATCAGCAACCAGATTCCCCATAATAAGAAACGCCCCGCCTACCAACACCGACCCCATAACCAGATATAAGTCCTGCGCCTGTACCGCTTCCAGCATTACCATACCTAACCCCGGCCACCCTATAATAATTTCAACTAAAGCCGCGCCACTAAGCAGCGCCGAAAACTGGTACCCAAAAATAGTAATCATCGGATTTAAAGCGTTTTTTAAAGCATGGACATACAGAATCCTTCGATTAGACAAACCTCTTGCTTTTGCTCCTAAAATATACGTAGAACCTAACACTTCCAAAAGATTAGCCCGCATAATACGCCCCAGTGCGCAAATGCTTCCAAGAGAAAGAACCACGGTAGGAATAATTAAGTGCTTACCTATATCCAGAATCTTTCCTAGAAACGAAAACTCATCAAACCGTATAGACCTCATGCCTCCTAAAGGCAGCCATCCGGAAAAGGTAGCAAAATACAAAAGTATAAACGCTAAAAAAAATGACGGAACCGATATTCCTATATATGAAAAAAAAGATAACAGGCGGTCGGCAAACTTATTTCGGTTTAATGCGGCAACGACTCCCAGCGGAATAACAAACACCCAGGTAAAAAGAAGGGAAGATAAAGACAGAATAAATGTATTTAGCGCGCGGCTCTTAATAATTTTAACTACCGACGCTCTATAAGAAAAAGAATACCCAAAATCTCCCTTAAAAATATTCTTTAACCAATATGCGTATTGCGTAATAAAAGGCTTATCTAAATGAAACTTCTGTTCGTATATTTCAATGGTTTGAGAAGATATTTGAGGGTTCAACCGTAACTTATTTAAAAAATCTCCGGGAGCAATTTGGATAAAAAGGAAAGTAAGAAACGTTATGCCTAACAATAAGGGAAGCGAAAAAAACAATCTTTTAAAAATAAAACGAAACATAACTTACAATACAGCGCCTCAAAAAACAAAGCTGACTCATTCCTATCTAGAAACGACCAAGCTCCTATCTAATTCACACTACCAATCCCATAGGGAAAAATAAAGGCTTATGAAACGTAACCCCTACATTCCAAGCTAAAGAATTTTTTCTGCACCACCGAATATTTCCTTCCACACTAAAAAGCATCTGTCTTTTTGCGGCAAAAGATATTCGTAAACTACTACCTATTATCAACGATTTACTTAACGTTACTTTTACCCCTAAAGCACTGATGTTCTGACACCTTACTTCGCCGGATGAGCCATCTGATGATTCGTATTTCCCTACTAAAGAACACGGTAACCGTTCAAACAACCTCTTATCCACAAAGGTTTCCGTCAACATCTACACCCCCTTATTTTTGCTCCGCAAAAATAGAGCATTGGAGCAATAGAACATTAGATATTAGAAAGAAAAAGAAAACTTCAATGCGGTCAAATACTCAAATGTTCTAATGTTCAAAAATAAAACTTTTTCGACTATGCCCGCCCTCCCTAAATATACAATTTGATATTTGTAGGGTCGACCCCTACAATAATTTTTTCAAATAATCCTTTCTTCATATTGTAATTTGTTTCCTACTAGGCGCCTAATTATCAAAGACAATATAAAAATCATCACGGGCTGTGGGTACAAGAAACCCCACCAGCCACGGAAGAGGTAGTCTCATATTCCCCCACAACCCGAATAAGAAGACAAATAACTTCTGCAGCTTGCCCCAAGAGATTATCACTAAAATGTTTTTTAATATGCTGATTTTTTCCTGGTTAAAACTATACACTTTCTTCCTATTTGAATTCGTTAGAAGAACTTGTCGCGCAATAATTTACCAAAGAAATATATTTTTATTTTACGTTTTATTATGTCATAAATTACGTTATTGTGCAATAAATATCTGGAATTCCCAGTAATGGGTGAGTCTTCATGGGATTTCTACAGAAGGCAATAATGAGGTTCTTTCTTAATTAATGTGGAAAATATTTTATAAGAGGTTGAAGGACAAGGAGAAATAAAAAAACATCGATTACCAATTGAAAATCTGATATATTTGGGTTACGAGACACCAAAAAATCAGGAGGTAACCGATGCAAAA
>JAHISK010000148.1 GCA_018818105.1 Candidatus Omnitrophota bacterium
CGCCTTTAAAAATTTGATTAATTTGTCTTCGAATAAAGATATTTCCCATTACTTTCAATTTCTTATCAATACTAATTTTATTTTATGCTTTCATAAAACAGATATAATGACACGGCGTTCCCCAGAGTGTTCTTACATATTCCGCATTATGATAACTGGAAATAATTTCATCAATGTTATCGCTCTTTAAGCCGTTAAATATAGTCTTTATTTCTGTATTAAATCTTATTAATTCCGTTTTCTTATTGTTAGCTAAATAATTATCTAGTTCTCTTGGATACAAAAGTGTATTAATAGAAACCTTATTGTCTATATATTCGGAAATCATTTTCATTAACTTCGATACGCCTTCCACTATATCTGAAGTCGCGGACTTAACTTCTTCTCTAAAACAAGGGATTCCGCTTAAAAAGAAAGGGAAAAACTTATACCAGTCTTCTAAAAGCTGTTGATGCCGATTTTTTGTTGACGGAACATTTTTATACCAGGAGAAATGGTCAAACGAACTCCATTTAGGGGAAGAAGAGTAAAATTCACAACCAGCTTTATTAAGAAGAGAAATAAACTGCTGATAAGTCCAAAGGTATGTCCAACTCACAAAAGGGCTGACTAACACATCTTTCCACCAGGCTTTGAAAGGACGAGAAGCATTTATTTTTTTAAAATCAGCTCCGTACAAACTTTTTGCTAGGTTCAAAGAATCTTCACTATACGGACCATTCACATCTTTTAATTGGCATATGCGTTTTAAAACTAACTGACGAACAACCTCTAAAAAAGACCCATACCTGTCATCAAAAGAAATAATTCCTAACCCTCCCGGCTTAAGAAATTTACAAATTTTAAGAAACATTTCTTCTCCATTCGAAAGTTGATTCAAAAAACATTCCGCTATTATCACATCATAAAAAGTATCTGATTCAAATCCGGCAATATCTTTATTAACCAATGCCTTTATCCTTCGTTCAAATCCAAATTTTTTAAATCCTGATTTTAACCGTGACAAAACCTGATCATTGGGCTCAACCAACGTCAGCTTTGCTTCCAGAGAAGCAAGATATAAAGCATTCTCCCCAGAATTACACCCAAACTCAATTATTGAACGGTTATTAAAAAAAGGGACTGGTATCATTAAATGTCTTTGATAAAGATTCTGCCTCTTAGATATATGGTCATCCCATAAACTCTTTTCTTCCACATTAATTGGCACGGGATTAAAATTCTGTTCCTGATAATAATTAAGAAGGGATGAATAATTAAAATCCATTGGTATCTCCTTTTTTTACTCCATACGTTTTAACTACTCTTAACTAAATCATTTGTATAAACAGAAATAAATTTGTTTAAAGATTCGATTGCTTCAAAAACTTTTGACTTATTTTGAGGAAAACTATTTAATACTTTGTCTATCCCAAAATTAACAAATCTCTCCTGCCAATATTCACTTTTACTGAATACTAATGCTTTTTGGCGATATTCTTCCGCCTTGCCAGGCTGGTCTTCAAGTAAATACGCTAACGCTAAAAAAAGGCTCATATATGGATTTACCGGATAAGCTGCTTGCGCCATTTCAACCCAGGAAATAAATTTTTCCGGACGGCCCCCCTGCTTTAAATTTTTATTATTAATATAATTTCCAACTAAATTAAATGTAAACCAAACTTCTTTAATCTGCTCCGGGGAAAGCACGCTATCCGAATTTATCTTAAAGATAGCCAACCCTTTTAAGACTTTTTCTTTCGTCGCTATTTCGCCATTCGAAGACTCTCGGGAAGGAATAAAATTACTGATACTTTGCCCACCCGATTTTATTTGATTATCAAAATAATCTTCAAATTCACCAAAAGCGCTCGCCCCCCGAATAACTTGACACATAGTGAAAGCTCCCCAATCTAGACCTAACTTTAAATGCAGTTTAAATGAATCCATAATTTGATAAAACTTTTCTTGGGGAAAACCGATCATAAAATTACCACCGACAAAAACTTCGGGATATTTATTAATTATCCGCGCCACATTTATAAAAATCTCTTTCGTTGCCGGTTTCCTGATTTTCTTTAACATCTCTTCATTGCCAGTCTCAATACCTATCTTAAACCCTATACAACCAGAATCTCTTATTAACCGCATTAGCTCCTCATCAATGGACGCGGCAATCAACCCATTATTCGCTGACCAAGTTATCTTCCATTGCCGCTTGATAATTTCTTTCAGCAACGCCTGAAAATCACTTTTAAAAAAAAGCAAATCATCATCCAACCATTCAAAATGTTTAATGCCTTTATTCTTAATAAGGAATTCCATTTCACTCAAGACTTGATCTACCGAACGTTTACGAACTCCCTGCCCCATAAAATCCCTAACCGAACAAAAAGTGCAAACCGCTCTACATCCTCTATTCATTTGTATAGCGCTATAAGGAGAATCACTAATTCCTGCTATTCTTGAAAACGGATTTAAAGACCCATATTTATAATACTCTTCTATTTTAACCAAAGAATAACTCTCTACTAAATCACTATTTACAATAACTTTTTCTTCATCTCCCGCTGTTTCATAACAAATATCCTGATATTTATAACAAATTCCCGAACAAATATTAGAATTATTTTTTTTCTCTAATAAATGATCGAAAAGATAATTGATTTTGTTTTCCCCTTCTCCTTTAATAACAAAATGACACAAATCTTTTGAAAGAAATTTTTCACCCTCATATGTGGGGATAACTCCGCCTGTTATAACAATTGCGTTATCCTGATCTTTTAAAAAATTAAGCACTTGCAATAACGGCTGAATCCCTAAATCATACATACAAGATACCCCTATAATAGACGGATCAAACAAATCTATTTGATTTTTAAGAATACTCAACCATTGCATATGGTTGAAATCATCATCTTCATAAACTTTCTTCAAAAGCATAAAATTCAAATCGCAAATTTTAAAATCTAAATTCCTTGTCTTCAAAGACTCATATAAATATTGCAACCCTGTGGGAGGAAAAACATAGTATCCTTTCTTTTTAGCTACATCCGGATTAAATGACTTTAAAATAATCTGTGGCAGCTGAACAAACAAAACCTTTTTGTTTATTCTATATTTTGATTTTAAAAAACCACAATACTCGGCTAAAGAAGAATCCTTCTCATTCATTGCTTCGCTTTTCCTAATCTTTGAATCTTTAATACTCATATTTTCTTATCCACCTCTAATTGCGCCTTCAAACTGTTTAAATAAATCTTTCTGGCTTCACTTTCCTCTTCTAAAGGCGCCCATTCTGCGAAAATCGTATCTTCACACTTAAAGGGTCCGTTTGTCGTTTCATGGAACACAACAAAATCAGATAAAGGTATTACGGTATGAAAATAAGTTTCTGAAAGCTTATAGTAAAATTTATCCTGAGAATTATAACCACCCATATTTATAACTTCCGATACATTACCTTTCTCATCAAAAATAACTACTTTAAGATTTCCTTCGATAATATGAAACGATTCACTTTTCCCAAGATGTTTATGCGGTCTGACATACGTCTTTTTATTCAAAACAATTAACATTTCATGCAAAGAACTCTCGCTGCTTGCGTGCGTACACAACCGTGCCCTCCCTCGCTTATTATCAGCTGCTTTAATCTTAAGAAATTCTATATCTTTATTTTTAAGCTTTAGGATATCTTCTTCGCTATAGAATACTTCCTCATTTATTTCTTTAATATTCATGCTCAAAATAATTATTGTCTACTAGAAAAAATCAACTGACCGGCCAGTTTTCTGCAACCTTTTTAAAAGTTTTAATAAAACAATCTAATACTAAATTTAATTCCTCTTCTTTTATATTTAATGCTGGTGAAAAACATACCCGATGCCACTTTCCATCTATCAATATGTTGTGCTCATCTTTCATTATCTGAGTCAACTTAATACCAAACTCATTCTGATTAGGACACTTATATTCAACAGAATCTCTCAATCCTCTGCCTCTCACGTTCATAAAAAACGGGTGTGAACTTAATTCATGATTAATTCTGTTTCGTAAGAGTTCTCCCATTTTGCAAACATGATTTAATATCTCATCAGTATGAATAATACGTTGCGTTTCTAGCGCCGCTACAACAGCAAGTGAATGCCCCTGATGTGTAGTGGAATGCTGAACCCGCCCCTGTCCTTCTTTAAAAACTTTTTCAATCTTATCATTAGTAAGAACTATACTTATTGGAGTATATCCAGCGGCAAGAGTCTTTCCCATAAACAGGAAATCCGGCGTAACTCCATCCCAATCGCAGCAATAAATTTTCCCACTAGTGCCTGTTCCGCAAAAAACTTCATCTAAAATTAAATGCACATCGTATTTATCGCATACCTCACGAATATCCTTCCAATGATTAGGAACAGGAGGGACATTGCCAATTAACCCTCCCATAACGGTTTCCCCAATAAATGCGCAGACTTTTTCGGGTCCTATTTGGAGTATCTTATCCTCAAGTTCCTTCGCGCACCTTTTAGAATAATCCTCTAATGATTCATTTTCCTCTTTATAACGATATTGGTTATGTTCTGAAATCTTTGCTCTATTTTTAGGAAATAATGGTTTATAAAAATCCAAATTTGGTCTATCACCAACAGCGAGAGCATCTGTAGAAGAACCATGATATGACTGATATCTAGAAATAAACCATGTTTTCTCTTTTTTGCCTAAATCATAATGATATTGATAACTCAGTTTCATAGCTGCTTCGCACGCTTCTCCTCCAGAATTTCCCGCGAAATAAACACGATTCAATTTATGCTCAGCGCGTGATAATAACAATTCTGCTAATTTATCTCTGTTTTCATCTGAATACACCTTATAATCAATATGGGTAATTTTATCTAGCTGTCTTTTCATTGCTTCAATAATTCTCTTATTTGACCAACCAAGTATCGCATGAGAAGTAAATCCTCCTGTAGTATCAAGCAATTTTTTCCCATCTTTAGTATATAAATATATCCCTTCGCCACGATCTATATATGTCGGTATTGGTTCATTTAAAAATGTTCTTAGTAATTTATTGCTCATATTATCTCCCCATCTTAAAAGATTTTATTCATTAAATATTCCCTTATCTTCATACAAAATCTAAATGCTCTTTATCAACATTCAAATAATCCAAAAGCAGTTTATTCTTTCCATCAGCGACGCAATGATGATTGCAATGCACCGATGGATTAATTTTAAAAAACTTATCTTTATTTAAAAACCAAAAATCTTTAAATCTTGTTTCTTTTATCGAACCAATTAATCCTTCATCCAAATTATACGCTTTATCCTGACAAGAATATATATTACAATCTGCCCCAATAATCGGTAATATTTGTAGATAAGGACACCAGGTATATTTTTTCTCAAAAGTTTCTAATTGGCTGTGATAAGAGTCAAAAATCTCGAAATCTTCCGCGGCAAAATTATCTAAAGCTTTGGAGATTTGATTCTTTACTTCATCAAATATGTCTTTATGATAATCATTGTTATCTTTTCCAATATTACTCACTATACACGGCGCAATCTTTACACTATCGACGCCTCTATTTTTCAGCTGACTGATTAACTCGTATATATGTGCCGCGTTCCTTCTATCGACAATAATACAAACTCCTAAATAACATTTTCCACCATACCCTTTAAAATCTTCAATATTCTTAAGTATCTTATTAAACTCTCCATGTTCTACTCCTCTATACGCGGAATAACTTTCATCATTCCAACCGTCCATGGAAATACGCAGCCATTTCGCATTATGGGCAAAAACTTTCGCTGCCTCACCGCAAAGCAATGCCCCATTAGTTAAGGATGAGAACTTAACTGATGACGCAGCTAATTTTTCAGCTATTTCAGCTAAACAAGGATAACAAAAAGGATCTCCCCCTCCACTAAACGTTACCGCCCTAACACCCATATCAATTATATCTTCAACTATCTCCATCATTTTACGGCGTGGAATAAAATCTCTTTGATCCATATCCTTACCTAACTGTAAATTGCTCACTCGATAAGCGCAGTAAGTACAATTATGCGTACAAATATTAGTCGGTTTTATACGTATATGAACCGGCGGCAAGATTTTATCTACTGCTGAAGGTAAAGAATCTACTTTATCCTTATAATGAAAAACTTTTAATTTTGTATATAAATTCCCCACTCTATTATCTCCAATCTCCCATCTTTAATCTGCCATCTATTTTCAAAGTTTACTCAAAATAAATAAACTCATAATCTCCCGTATACCCAAATTCGTCAAACAGCCATACCCAGCCTTGCGGTCTGAAAAACGATTCACAAGTTAATGCCCAACATTGTAAATTGAACAATTCTTCTTCGCTTTTATAGCTTTCCATCATTATGTATTTATTCTTTCCCACTCGTTCAATTTCACTTAAAGCAGACTTTAACTCATTGATATGTAAATTATGTACCACGCCTAAAGAAATTACTAAATCAAATTCTTTATCTTTAAAAGAAAACGTATCTTGCGCTTTATGAATAAATAAGTTGGATTTTATTTCTTCTTTAGCGTTTTCTAATCCATACTTAGATATATCAAACCCAGTAATTTGGACTTGGGGAAGAAGTTTCTTAAATTCATATGCTAAAAATCCTTTGCCGCAACCAACATCTAAAATTTTCACATGACCGCTAAGATTATAGTTATCTATTAATTTTTGAGCAACAACTTCCCATCTACCGTCATATTTATACCCCCCGTAGCCAAATCTCCTATCGCCATCCCAATAATCTTTATCATATTTTCTCGCGATCAAGGAACACTTTACTTTCTCATCCCGCATTCTGCCGATATAATCTCTTTTCGTCCTTTTATGTAATGGCGTAACTATATTTAATAATTCTCCCATAATTGCTCCTTATTCTACCGCAAAAAATCAATGCAAAATGTAAAATTAAAAATTAAAAATGAATATACATCCAGAAAGATTCCCCAAAATTATTCATTTTCAATTTTACATTTCTCATTTTGAATTGTTACTCTAGCCTCTCTAATATTAGCCATTTTTCTTACATATAAACACTTTGCTTCTCTAGCAATATCATCTTTAGAAAGGCCGTTGATTTCCTTCATTTCTTTATATGATCCATATCCTTGGGCAAACTTATCATTTAACCCCATTCTTTTAAATGCCCTTATATTCGCATTATTTTCTAATAAAACTGCCGCCACCAAAGAACCAAACCCATTATTAATTGAATGCTCCTCAACAGTCAGAACCGCGCCGCTTTCTCGCGCCGCTTTTAAAATAATATCTTTATCTATCGGTTTTATCGTATGAATATTAATAACTCTCACAGAAAGGCCTGATTCTTCCAAATCTTTGGCGACAACTAAAACATCATGAACTATTCCTCCCGTAGCAATTATTGAAATATCTATCCCTTCCTTTAAAACAACTCCTTTTCCAACTTCAAAATCATAATCCTGTTCATATACAACAGGACTGCTGCCTGTCGCCAACCGCAAATATACTGGCCCATCAATTTGAGCCGCGGCAAAAGTCGCTTTACTGGATTCTAAATCATCGCAGGGAGAAAGAATTGTCATAAACGGCAAGGTTGCCATAAGCGCTATA
>JAHISK010000149.1 GCA_018818105.1 Candidatus Omnitrophota bacterium
CAGCAGTAAAATAGCCAAAAAGATGATTGACGCCGTCTGTGAGGCTGGCGCCGACGCCGTTAAATTTCAGAGTTTCCAAACAGAGAAGATGGTAACTAAATCCGCTTCTAAAGCTAAATATCAATTAAAGGCTACGGGTTCGGACCAGTCCCAATACGAAATGATAAAAAAATTAGAATTAGATAAAATTGCGCATAGAGATTTTTTAAATTATTGCCGCCAAAAAAAAATCATGTTTCTTTCTAGTCCCTTTGATTTAGAAAGCGTAGATTTGCTTGATAGTTTAGGCATGAAAATATTTAAAATACCTTCGGGAGAAATAACGAATTTACCGTATTTAAGAAAGATCGGCCGGTTAAAGAAAAAAGTTATTCTATCTACAGGAATGGCGGACCTAAAAGAAATTAGAGATTCTTTAAATGTTTTAATAAAGGCGGGAACAGCGAAAAACAATATAACTGTTCTTCATTGTCATACTGATTATCCTACGGTTTACGAAGATGTTAATTTGCTAGCTATGCTGACAATAAAGAATTCTTTTGATGTTCGGGTTGGGTATTCGGATCATACATTAGGATATGATATAGCAATTGCCGCTGCGGCTTTGGGAGCAAGTGTAATAGAGAAACATTTTACGCTTGATCGAAATATGCCTGGGCCTGATCATAAAGCTTCGTTAGAGCCTCGGGAAATAAAAAATATGGTTCAGGCAGTAAGAAATGTAGAAAAAGCTTTAGGCTGTGGCGAGAAGAAGCCTTCTATTTCCGAATTAAAGAATAAATTATTGGTGCGGAAAAGTATTGTCGCCGCGAAAAAGATTTTCAAGGGAGAAACTTTTACGAATAAGAATGTGACTGTTAAAAGACCGGGGGCAGGGATTGGCCCTATGGCATGGGATAAGGTGATTGGCCAGACCGCCCGGTTTGATTTCGAGGAAGATAGTTTTATAAAACTATGAAAAGAAAAAGAGTATGCATTGTTACAGGCAGCCGCGCGGATTGGGGATTGCTTTATCCTTTAGCAAGGTATTTAAAAGAAAATAACGATAAATTTATTCTTCAGATAATCGCTGCCGGCGCGCATCTATCTTCAGATTTCGGATTTACTTATAAAGAAATCGAAAGAGATGGTTTTGTTATCAATCATAAAGTGAAGATGCCGCTATTTAAAGATACAGGAGCCGCGATTGCCGAATCCGTAGGAGAGTCAATATCTCTTTTTAATAAAGCATTTTTGTCTTTTGCTCCTGATTGGGTGTTTTTATTAGGAGATCGGTTTGAGATTTTTTCCGCGGCGGTATCTTGTGTTTTTTTGAAAATTCCTATTGCGCATATTCATGGAGGAGAATTAACTGAAGGATCAATAGATGATATCCTGCGGCATGCGATTACTAAAATGTCATATTTTCATTTTGTTTCTACCGATACGTATCGTAAGAGGGTAATTCAAATGGGAGAATCTCCCTCGAGAGTTTTTAATGTGGGCGCTTTAGGGATTGAAAATATAAAGAAAACGAAATTATTGACGAAAGAAGCGTTGGAAAAGATAATTAATTTTAAACTAGGAACAAAGAATATGATCGTTACTTTTAACCCCAGTACCGGAGAAAAACCGGAAGTGTTAATTGAACAGTTAAATAATTTTTTTAACGCCTTAGATAAATTTAATGATGTAAGAGTTATTTTTACTTTACCTAATCCCGATATGCATGTTTATGCGATAAAAACGATGATTGAAGATTATGTGAAGCGGAATAGCCAGCGATGTATCGCTTTTTCTTCTATGGGGCGTTCGTTATATTTAAGCGCGCTTAACTATGTGGATGTTGTTGCTGGAAATTCTTCAAGCGGAATAATCGAAGCTCCTTCTTTTGGTATTCCTACAATAAATATTGGGGATAGGCAGAAAGGAAGGGTTAAAGCTTTATCGGTGATAGATGTTTCAGGGAGCTTCATGTCTTTAAAAAGAGCTTTGAAAAAGGCATTCTCTAATAGTTTCCGGAAGGTATGTAAAAAAGTAAAAAATGTTTATGGCGATGGTTGTGTCTCGAAAAAGATAGCCTTGATAATTACAAAGACAGCTATCCCTGTCAGAGAAAAATGTTTTTATGACATTAAGGAGTAAAATGATAAAAGAGGAAAAATTAACAGAAAAATTCTTGGTGGATAAAAAAACTTCCATAAAAGAAGCAATGATGAGAATGAGCGAAATTGGCGTAAAAGTATTGTTTGTCATCGACGATAATAATAAGATTTTAGGTTCATTGACCGATGGCGATATTAGGAGATGGATTTTAAAAGAAGGCGGTTTAGGCGAGAAGGTTGATCAGGCCTATAATCGAAACCCTATATTTTTAAAGGAAACTTACAGCGTTGAAGAAGCGAAAAAGGCGATGTTGAATAATAATGTGGAGGGAATACCGGTAGTAAATAACCGGGGGGAGGTTATTGAAGTTTTACTTTGGAGCCATGTTTTTGGCCGGGAGATATTGCCCAAGCAAAAATTGGATATGCCCGTTGTTATTATGGCGGGAGGAAAAGGCGCGAGGTTAGATCCTTTAACTAGAATTCTGCCCAAGCCGTTGATTCCCATTGGAGAAAGGGCGATAATCGATATTATTATGGAGAGATTTTCTCATCATGGCATTGAAGAATTCTATATCTCAATTAATCATAAAGCCAAAATGATTAAATCCTATTTTGAAGAAATGGGCGCGAAGTATACTGTTCGATATATTGAAGAAGAAAAACCTTTAGGAACCGCGGGGAGTTTAAGATTCCTGCAAGGCCGGATTCAAGACTCATTATTAGTTTCTAATTGCGATATTGTCGTTGATTGTGACTATGGGGAAGTGATTGAATTTCATAATAAGTATAGATATGATATTACGGTTATAGGTTCTTTTAAGCATTTTATTATTCCCTATGGCGTTTGTGAGATTGAGAAGGATGGATTAATGACAAATATAACAGAAAAACCCGAATACGATTTTTTAGTTAATACAGGAGTATATGTTTTAAGAAAAAATACACTTGATTTGATTGAAGCTGAAAAGGTAGTTCATATTACCGATTTAATTAAAGCCGTGAGGGATAATGGGGGAAGAGTAGGTGTATTCCCGATTAGCGAGAAGTCATGGATCGATGTGGGGCAGTTAGAAGAGTATCGGAAAACAATTAAATTGTTAGGCGGAGAATCATGAAAATTATTTTTTTTGGTTTGGGGTCGATCGGTAACCGTCACGCTAAAATTATGATGGATGATTCTACCCATGAGTTAATCGCTTTTAGAAGCAGTGAAGAAAATCAAGGCAATTTATTGAATATTGAAGAGGTTTATTCTTGGGATGAAGTCAGGAAAATCAAGCCGGATATAGCGTTTATCACTAATCCGACCTTTTTGCATGTTGAAACCGCGATAAGATGCGCGAGACTAAACATGAAATTATTTGTGGAGAAACCTATTGGGAGTTCATTAAAAAATATAGATTTATTGCTGGAAGAAGTAAAAAAAAGGAAATTAGTTTCCTATGTCGCGTATAATTTAAGGTTTCATCCTGTAATATTTTTTCTGAAAGAGTATTTAAAAAACAAAAAAGTATTACATGTGAATATTTTTAATTCTTCTTATCTGCCTGACTGGCGGCAGGATAGGGACTATCGGAAATATTATTCGGTTTCAAAAGAAAAAGGGGGCGGAGTTATTTTAGATTTATCGCATGAATTTGATTATGTTGAATATCTGTTTGGCGGAATTAAGAGCATTAAAGGTGATTTTGGCCGGGCTGCTGATATAACTGAAGACGCGGAAGATTTCATGAATGCGATTGTTTATACAGGTGATTTGTGTGTTAATTTACATCAGAATCTTTTTAGATTTAATAGAGAAAGGACGATAAAGATTGATTGTTCGGACGAATTTATATTTGCTGATTTAATTGCGGGAGAAATTAAGTTTATTAAAGA
>JAHISK010000150.1 GCA_018818105.1 Candidatus Omnitrophota bacterium
ACAAGATACAAACAAATCCCAATATTCAATAACCAATTACCAAACAGATTAACTTATCTCTGATTTTATTGTCTTTTTTGGTTATTTTAATTTGGTTATTGGTCATTATTTGGTTATTGTACCTTGTATCTTGTATCTTGTATCTTGTTTCTTGTTTCTTGTATTTTCCCTAAAATGTCTTAAATTTAAGCTGAATCGCGCGCTTTACGCCGTTGCTTTCGCCAACAGATACTACCGCCGACTGCGAAAAATCGTGATACACCGTAAAAAACCCTTCGTCTAACTGCGTGCGCGCGACTATCTGCTGAAGGTCGCCCGTTGATTTAACGCTGACGGCAGACACGCCTTCTGTCCGCGCCTGATTTTTAAACTTATTTACCGCCATGGAAATTCCCGCTTCAGCCAGATAAAGCGCCCGCGCTCTATCTAACTCTGTGCGGATTGAAATAAACACATCAAAAAAAAACAGGGTTAAACTCGCCCCTAATAAAGATATTGTCAAAATAACAATAAGAACCATCATTAATATCGCGCCACGGCGGTCGCCGGTTCTGACAAAAATTTTCATCCAAATATTTCCTCAAATTCCAAATGGTATTGTCAGAAATTTAATCACCAAGAAACAAGATACTGCTAAAAAGATACAAGATACAAGATACAAGATACAAGTTACAAGATACAAACAAATTCCAATATCCAATAACCAATTACCAAACAGATTAACTTATCTCTGATTTTATTGTCTTTTTTGGTTATTTTAATTTGATTATTGGTCATTATTTGGTTATTGTTTCTTGTATCTTGATGTTTGGTTATTTCTTTTCGATTGATCATTATTTGGTGCTTGTTATTTGTTATTTTCATATATTTTTTTCATCCTCTAACCACACTTATTAAATTAAATATAGGCAGTAATACCGATAAAGCGATAAAAGCCACCACTGCCCCCATTAATAAAAGCATTGCCGGTTCAAGTAAACTGGTTAAATTACGTATGGTGAATTCTATTTCCGGTTCATAGAAATTGGCGACGCGGTCAAACATTTCGTCCAGTTTTCCCGTGCGTTCGCCGGTATCAATCAATTGAATAACCATGGGAGGAAATAATCCGCAGGATTTAACCGGTTCAACTAAAGTCTGGCCATGAGATATTGCCAGGCGGATATTTTGAACAACTCCCTGTAAAGCGGCGTTAGGTACGGTGCTTTCAACCACGGAAAGCGCTTCTAAAACCGGTATCCCCGATTTAGTAAGCGCGGCCACCGACCTTGAGAGGCGGCTGACCATAATCTTAAGAATAAGCCGGCCGGCAACGGGAATTTTAAGAATCAAAGAGTCAACGCGATAACGGCCAATAGAAGACCGATAATACGCGCGAAACCATGCTATAACGGAAATAGTTCCTATTAACAGCAGCCACCAGAAATTTTTTAACAAGTAACTTAGTGAAAGAAGAATTTTTGTGGGAAGAGGCAGCGGCACTGACGAAGTTTCAAATATAGCGACAAAGCGGGGTAATATACCGATTAAAACAAAATTCACGATTACAAACGCGACTATCGCCAGAACCGACGGATACACTAACGCCGACCGCAGATGACTGCGCATGCTAATTTCCTGCGTACTGAGATCAGCCAGGCGGATAAGAACTTTGTCCAGAATACCTCCGGACTCTCCTACTCTAATTAAACTAACATATAAATCAGGAAAAACTTGAGGGTATTTCGAAAGCGCGTCTGAAAAGCTCACGCCATTTTTTAATGAAACGATGATATTACTAATTATCTCTTTGAAGCTGATGTTGTCAGTCTGCTCTAAAACATTGCCCAGACTTTGAATTAACGGCACGCCCGCGGATATAAGAACGTTCAATTGCCGGCTGAAAATCAATAATTCCTGGCGGGAAATTTTCCTGATTTTAATAAATTGTATTAAACCGTCTATACTAAAATTAAAAGCCGAACTCCGGGACGATATCGTTATTGGAATAAGACCTAAATTCTCCACGGCAACGGCAGCGGAAAGTTCATCAGCGGCCTCAATAATGCCACGGACCAATTTACTGCTGGAATCTCTTGCTTTATAACTGAATATAAGCATATTATATTTTTCTTCGGATACTATTAAAAATATTAAAAATTAAATTACAAAAACCAAATAACAAATTCAGCCAAAGGCTGACCAGCCTCCGGCTGGAAATTCCAAATTACAAGCTCCAAACTACAACTGACGCTCTATTTCCTTCTGCTCTTTTTCTGCGGCGCGCTTCTGCTTTCTTGCTTCACGTTCTCGCGTCAAGCGCGCTTTCTTTTCCTCGCGTTCCTGTTTCTTTGCTTCGCTCTCTATTTTTCGATTTTGTTTTCTTGCTTCGCGTTCTCGCGCCTGGTACGCTTTCTCCTGCTCACGCGCCTGCTCTCGCGCCTGGTTCTTTGCTTCGCGTTCTTGCTCCAAGCACGATTTCTCTTGTTCTCGTTCCTGCCGCTTTACTTCACGCTCCTGCTCTCGCTCCTGTTTTTCTGCTTCACGTTCCCGCGTCAGGCGAGCTTTCTTATCCGCGCGTTCCTGTTGCTTTATCTCACGCTCCCACTTCCGCTCTTGTTTTTTTGCTTCGCTTTCCTGTTTCTTTGCTTCGCTCTCTCGCGTCAAACGTTCCTGCTTTTCTTCCCGCTCTTTCAACTGGCGCTCCCGCTCTAACTTACGCTCCCCTTCCTG
>JAHISK010000018.1 GCA_018818105.1 Candidatus Omnitrophota bacterium
GCTAGTGATCATAGAGGGGTAAAGATTAAAAATGTTCTTACGGAGTTTCTTAAAAGTAAGGGTCACAGTGTTAGGGATTTTGGTACTTATTCTACAGAATCTTGCGATTACCCTGATTATATTTATCCGGCGTCCTTAGCCGTAAAGGAAAAGAAGGCGGATCGTGCTATTGTTATTTGTTATACGGGTATCGGTAGTTGTATTGCCGCAAACAAAGTTAGTGGGGTAAGAGCCGCTTTGGTTTATGATATAAAAAGCGCGGGGTTATCAAGAAAACATAATAACAGTAATGCTTTGGTGTTGCCGGCGTACTTATTTAAGATTGATTATATGAAAAAAGTAGTTTCTCATTGGCTTAAAACTGAGTTTGAAGGTGGCCGGCACCTGAGACGAGTAAAGAAGATTCGAGAGATAGAGGAGAAAGAAACAATAATCAAAAAATAATCCTGTAGGGTTCAGGCCTGCCTGAACCTTTAAAAAATTATCGTTGTAAAGGAGAGGAGCAAAAATGTTTGAAGAGTTAAGACGAGTTGATTCTGCTATTTATGATAGCGTAGTTGGTGAATTAAAGAGGCAGCGGGAACATATTGAACTTATTGCTAGTGAGAATTTCGCGCCGTTGGCGATATTAGAAGCGCAGGGGACACCTTTAACTAATAAATATGCGGAAGGGTATCCTAGCGCTCGGTGGTATGGCGGGTGTAATTTTGTTGATAAAGCTGAAAGTTTGGCTCAGGAAAGATTGAAACAGTTGTTCGACGCTGAATTTGCCAATGTCCAACCACATTCAGGTACGCAAGCTAATATCGCGGTAATGATGGCAATGTTGGAAGTTGGTGATACGATTTTAGCTATGGATTTAGCCTGTGGCGGGCATCTTTCTCATGGGCATCCGTTAAATTTTAGCGGCAAGTTTTATAAAATAGTTTCTTACGGCGTTAATAAAAATACAGAGTGTTTAGATTATGATGAGATAGAATCTTTAGCAAAACGATATCGACCGAAAATGATAATCGCGGGAGCAAGCGCTTATCCTCGTATCATTGATTTCGCGAAGTTTCGTGCTATTGCGGATAAAGTAGGCGCGTATCTTTTGGTGGATATGGCTCATTTCGCGGGGTTGGTTGCCGCTAAAATATATCCTAATCCGTGTGAGTACGCCGAATTTGTAACTTCAACTACGCATAAGACTTTAAGGGGTCCTCGTGGCGGTTTTATTCTTTGCCGGGATGAGTTCGCTAAAAAAATTAACACAGCAGTTTTTCCGGGGAATCAAGGTGGTCCGTTAATGCATGTAATTGCCGCTAAAGCGGTAGGTTTCGGATTGGCGTTAAAGCAAGAATTTGCCGATTATCAGAAACAGGTTGTAAAAAATGCCAGTTTTCTCGCTAAGTGTATGGAAGAGAAAAACTATAGAATAGTTAGCGGCGGAACGGATACTCATTTATTCCTTATAGATTTAAGGTCAAAAGAAATTACAGGTAAAACGGTTTCGGCTCTTTTGGAGAAATCCAACATAACCGTAAACAAAAATCTTATTCCGTTTGATCCAAAATCTCCTTTTGTAACTAGTGGGATAAGAATAGGAACGCCGGCGGTAACAACAAGGGGGATGAAAGAGGACCAAATGAGTTTGATTTCTCAGTATATAGACGCAGCTATAGGTAGTAGAGATAACGATAGCCAGTTAAGGAGTATAAGAGATCAAGTTTTACGGTTAACAAGAACATTCCCTTTATATGAGGGAATGATATAAATAGATGGGGTAATAAAATTTATATGGAAATCACAAATTCCAAGCACCAAATAATAAATAATTTCCAAATTCGAATTACCAAATGACCAAAACATTAATGGTTTTGTATTGTTTAGAATTTTGATCATTGGATATTGTAATTTATTTGGAATTTGGTGCTTGGAGCTTGGAATTTTTGGCAGAATTTAGGTAGTAGATAATTATGTCTAATAAAATTGGTCGTCCTAGTTGGGATAATTATTTTTTAGGGGTAGCGCAGTTAGTAAGTAAAAGGTCTACGTGTTTAAGGCGAAACGTAGGCGCTGTTTTAGTTAAAGACAAACAGATTCTAGCTACAGGGTATAACGGCGCGCCTACAAATATTTCTCATTGTGATCAGCGTCAGTGTCTGCGCGTGGAATTAGGTGTACCTTCTGGTCAACGCCATGAGATATGTCGAGGGCTACACGCGGAACAGAATGTAGTGTTGCAGGCAGCGCGGCATGGGGTGTCTACTAAAGACAGTTTGTTATATATAACACACGCGCCTTGTAGTATATGTGCTAAAATGATTATTAACGCCGGGATTGTAGAAGTTGTGTTTGCTGACGTCTATCCTGATAATGCCGCGGATGATTTTTTGTCTGAAGCTAATATTAAAGTGCGGCGGATAGACCCCGTGATAGTTAGTATCAGTCCAGTCCCTATAGAAATAAAAGAATAATTGTAGGGGCGGTTCCCTGTATCCGCTCGTTATTTTATCATATATTCAATATGAAATGTCTATATTGCAGTCATAATTCAGATAAAGTAATTGATTCTAGAGAAAACTCCGAAGGTAGTGCTATCCGAAGAAGGCGGGAATGTTTGAACTGCGGAAAGCGATTTACTACGTATGAGTATGTTGAAAAGAATTCTTTAATGGTAATAAAAAAAGATGGTCGCCGGGAGCCTTTTAGTCGCCAAAATGTTTTAACCGGTCTTATAAAAGCGTGTGAAAAAAGGCCAATTAGTGTAGAACGTCTAGAGCAGCTTGTGAGTGAAGTTGAGTCTCAGATTCATAAAAAATTTGAACGAGAAGTTGAGTCGCGGATTATAGGAGAAATCCTTATAGAGAAGTTAGTACAGTTAGATGAAGTTGCCTATGTGCGGTTTGCTTCAGTATATAGACAGTTTAAGGATATAAATCAGTTTATGCAGGAATTGAGAGGCATTTTTAGTAAACGAGCAAAATAATAGACAGAGGACAGAGGACAGAGGACGGAAGACCGATTTTTTATTTTCGGTTTTCAGTTTTCTGTCATCAGTCTTCGGTCTTCTTTTATAGGTCTTCAGTATATGATAGAAGTAGAGCTTTCCCGTATTATTATTGATGAATCTCGTAAAGATCAGATAATTGTGTTTAAAGAAAAACAGGGGAGTAGAACTATTCCTGTAATTATTGGACTAAATGAGGCGGTTGCTATAAGATTGCAGCTTAATGGATTTTCCTCTGCGCGACCGTTAACTCATGATCTTCTGCGCGGACTTATTCAATCTTTAGGCGGACAATTAGAAAAGGTAGTTATAGATAATTTAGTGAATAATACTTTTCATTCTAAATTGTACTTAACTGTAGCAGATAATAGAACAAAAATAATTGACGCGCGACCTTCTGACAGTGTTGCTTTAGCTGTAAGGATGAAATCTCCGATATTTGTAGAAGAAAAAGTATTTGATAAATTAGGCTGATTATGTATTCTTTGCCCGATTATAGATAATTGTATATTATTACGGGAGGACGCCCCTCGAGAATACTCGGGATTTCCTTCGGTCACAATGCCCTCCCCTACATATTTATTATATTTACCTTATGAATTTTAAAAAACATTTAAAAGTAATTCCTTATCTTTCAGTTATATCTTCTATCGCTAAAAAGAAGAATATAGACCTTTGGCTTGTTGGCGGATTTTTAAGGGACGTTTATTTAAAAAAGAAAAAAGAACTTATAGATTTTGATTTTTGTGTTGAGAAAGATGTTTTTTCTGTTGCCAGAGCTTTTGCTCGAGGTGTTTCTTCAAAACTAATTATTTTAGATCGGGATCAGGGTAGTTATAGAGTAATTCTAAAAAGAAAAAATAAAATTTTCACATATGATTTCACTCTTATGAGGGGGGCAGACTTTTGTCAGGATTTATCTTTAAGGGATTTTTCTGCTAATACTTTAGCGGTAAAACTAAATGATCCAAAATATCGTTTGTTAGATTTTTTTGGCGCCAGAGCGAATCTTAACAAAAAAGTAATTAGGTTTATAAAAGAAGAGGTGCTGTTCCATGATCCGTTAAGAATCTTACGTGGATTTTCGTTTATGGCTAACTATGATTTTCGGATAGACACCGAAACTGCAGCCGCGATGGTTAAATATAAATGTTTTTTGAAAAACGTATCGCTGGAAAGAATAAGTGAAGAGTTGTTTAAAATATTCGCGGCGAGAAATTCTTGTTCAGCTGTGAAGAGAATGAGTGACCTTAAAATAATAGATGAGGTTATTGCTTATATCAGCGAATCTCGAGGCGTTGTTGGAGGCCCGTATCATCATTTAGACGTTTGGAATCATTCTTTAGAAACTTTATATAAGTTTGAGCAGTTATGGCGTCGAAAATTATCCAAGAATAAAGATATTTATCAATATTTTAATGAAGAATTAGCCGTTGGTCGTCGGCGTATTCAGATTTTAAAGTTAGCCTGCCTTCTTCATGATGTTGGGAAACCTCGCGCGAAAAAGAGAGTAAATAAAAAAACTATTTTTCATACTCATGAAAAGATAGGCCGGGATTTAGCAGAGAAGATAGCACAGAACTTGCGTCTTTCTTTTCGGGAAAAAGAATTTTTGAAAAAACTGATTTTTTGGCATTTACGGCCGGGATATTTAGCGGATCAGGTAGAACCTTCGAAACGGGCGATTTACCGGTTTTTTCGTGATACTGCCGAAGATGGGGTTGCGGTTATTGTTCTTTCTTTATCTGATTGGCGCGCTACTCGAGGGCCGTTAATTGATACTAAAAAAAGAAAAAAACATGAGAACGTTATGTTTCATCTTATAGATTTGCATTTTAAAGAACAAAAGAAACAACCCTTATCTCAGATTGTTGATGGATATGATGTTATGCGTAAATTTAAAATTAAACCGTCTCCGTTAATAGGAAAGATTTTACGAAAGGTAAAGGAAGAACAAATGTTAGGGAATGTTAAAACTAAGGCGCAGGCGTATGGGATTGCGAAGAAGATAATTGAATTAGGGGCAAGGGTCAAGGGGCAATGAAGGAAATAAGGAAAAAATAATTTATAGGGGCGCGGTTTCCGCGCCCGATTATTTTATTAATGATAATATTATCCGGGCGGGGAGACCCCGCTCCTACAGTAAGGTGAGATTATGAAAATTCACGACACAGAAATCATAGTTATAAAAGGTGATATCACAAAAACGAAAGTTGAGGCGATAGTTAACGCCGCTAATAATCAGTTTCTTATGGGGGGCGGAGTTGCCGGCGTAATAAAAAGAAAAGGCGGAAAAATTATCGAAGACCAAGCAGTTAAGCAAGGTCCTGTTAAGGTGGGACAAGCTGTATTGACTACCGCGGGCAGTTTAGGTGTAAAATATGTTATTCATGCCACGACGATGGCAATGGATTTTAGGACTGATGAAGATATTATAAGGGCAGCTACCTATAATGCTTTACAATGCGCGCGGAAACATAAAATTTCTTCAATTGCCTTTTGTGCTTTGGGCTGTGGAGTGGGAGGCTTTTCTCTTGAATCTACGTCTAAGATAATGGCTCAGGAAGTTTTTAGATATTTAAAGGAGGAAAAATCTCCTACGATTAAAAAGGTAGTTTTTGTGTTATCCTCACAAGACGCTTATGTTATCTTTAATAAGAACGTTTATTTGTATTTAGATTATATTGATAAAAAAATATCGCAGGGACCGTTTATTACTGTTGATGGGATTATTGAGTATGAAGGAGGGGTTGTTATGGTCCAGCGAAGTAATCCTCCTTTAGGTTGGGCTCTTCCTGGCGGGTTTGTTGATTATGGGGAAAGCGTCGAGACAGCGGTTGTCCGGGAGGTGAAAGAAGAAACTAATCTTGATTTTATAGATTTTAAACAATGGAAAGTTTGTTCTGATCCAGCCAGAGATCCCCGGTTTCATACTATATCTGTTATTTTCATAGGCAAAGGTAAGGGAACGTTAAAAGCTGATTCTGACGTCAAAGATGCTAAGGGATATAAGCTAGATTCTTTGCCGTCAAAAATTTCTTTTGATCATAGGAAGATTATTGAGGAATATAGCGCTTTTTCCAATCTTTAGGGTGGGTAAAGAGATAACAAAAATAGCCCTTTTGCGCAGCATTTGAGTCCTAAAACCATATTGATAATGAGAAAGCATAATAATCAAAGCAAGAGATATCGTGGTTCAGCCGATAAAATCGGCTTCACACGCAGTTCTCCATCCGGACATCAAGACGTGCGCAAAAGAGATTTTTGTCATCTCTTTAATTCTGCAAAAGGTTGTTGATGACTATGAAAGATACGCCGGTTCGATATATTAAAGGTGTAGGCCCTAAGAAAGAAGCGGGGTTTAATGATTTAGGTGTCTATACTGTGGGAGATTTACTTTATTATTTTCCTTTTCGCTATGAAGATAGGAGATTGTTAAAAAAGATCAAAGAACTATCCGGTGATCAGGCGGCATTAGTTAAAGGAGAAGTTGTTGCCTGTAATTTAAAAAATATGTCTTATTTTCGCCGTGCTAAAAAGGTAAAGAGCATTTTTGAAATTGGTTTAGCGGATAACAGCGGACGGATTAATTGTGTATGGTTTAATCAGGGATATCTTTCCGATAAAATTAAGGTAGGCGATAAGATAGTCGTTTATGGTAAACCGCGTGTTTCTGATGGGCGGTTAAAACTTATTTCTCCGGAATATGAATATTTTGGAAATGAGTCTTTGAACTTAGATAGGATTGTTGGTATATATTCTTTATCTTCTGTTTTTAATCAAAAGTTTATGCGAAAGATTCTTTCTGTCGCGTTCCGACATTATAAAGACGGTATTTTTGAATCTCTTCCTTTTTATATCAGACAGCAAAAGAGTTTCCCTAACATTGTAAAGAGTTTAAATTCTATTCATTTCCCTGATTGTTGGCAGGCGGCTGAAAAAGCGCGGGAAAAGTTTATTTTTGAAGAACTGTTTTTTTCTCAGATTTTAGTTTATTTAAGAAAGTCAAAACGACAGTTTCGAAAAGGTATAGTTTTAAAATCAAATAATGAGTTTATTAATAAACTAAAGAATAATTTAGTTTTTGAGTTAACATCTTCACAAAAAGAAGCTGTTTCTAAAATTTTAGGAGATTTGGCAAAATCGTATCCCATGCATAGGCTTTTGCAAGGGGATGTGGGGTGTGGCAAAACTGTTGTCTCTGCCTTTGCGGCAGGGATATGTGTTGATTGTGGGTATCAGGCCGCGGTTATGGTGCCTACGGAAATTTTAGCTTATCAGCATAAAGAAACGCTGGATAGGATGTTTAAGGAGACGAGGTTTAGGGTGGAGGTAGTTACGTCTTCTTTGCCGCGAGCAAAAATAAAGAAAATCCACAATGATTTAGAGACGGGAAAAATTAATATAATTATTGGAACTCACGCGCTTATTCAGGAAGAAGTTAAATTTAAAAAAATAGGGTTAGTTATTATTGATGAGCAACATAAATTCGGAGTCGCGCAAAGAGCCCTTTTACCAAAAAAGACAGAGACTAACCCGCATTGTTTAGTTATGAGCGCTACCCCTATCCCAAGGAGTTTGGCTCTTTCTTTATACGGAGATTTAGATTTAACTGTTATAAAAGATATGCCTCAAGGGCGAAAAATTCCTAATAATATTTGGGTAAAGGAAAATAAGCGGCAATGGGTTTATTCTTTTTTAAGAGATAAGCTTAAAGAGAAACGGCAGATTTATGTGGTTTATCCTGTAATTGAAGAGAATCAGGACCAGGATTTAAAATCGTTAGAGGTAATGTATAAAGACCTTTCGAAAAAGTTTAGTCCTTATTCGGTAGGAATGTTTCATGGGAGAATGAAACCGTTGGAAAAGTTAGAGGTTATAGATAAATTCAAGAAGAATGATATTCATATTCTTTTATCAACCACTGTTGTTGAAGTTGGCGTAAATATAGAGAATGCTACGGTAATGCTGGTAGAGAATCCGGAACGGTTTGGGTTAGCGCAGCTTCATCAGCTAAGAGGCAGAATTCAACGCTCTAATCATCAGCCTCATTTTATTCTTATAAGTAAGAATGACCTTTCGGATGTCGCATCCAGAAGATTGGATGTTATTTCAAGTGTTACTGATGGGTTTAAGATTGCTGAAGAAGACCTTATAATAAGAGGACCGGGCGATTTTTTTGGACATATCCAGCATGGAATTCCTAAGCTAAGAATTGCGAGTCCTTTAAGGGACTTAGAGGTTTTAAAGGAAGCGCGTCTTTTCGCCTATAACGTTATAAAGAATGACCCTTATTTAGAGAAACCGCAGCATAAGTGTATAAGGGAGCATCTTGGGTTTTGGTTCCAGAAGACTGAAGACTGAAGACTGAAGACGGAAGATGGAAAATTGGGTTTTTTATTTTTCTTTCTGTCGTCTGTTATCGGTCTTCTGTCTTCCGAGTAGCGTATTATGAAGATAATAAGAGGAGATTTAAAAGGACGGAATATATTGTGTTTGCCGGATATCCGGCCGGTGTCGACGCGGGTAAAGAAGTCTTGCTTTGACATAATAATTGAGCTTTTGCCGGAGGCTAGAGTTTTAGACCTTTTTGCTGGTTCAGGCTCTTTAGGCTTAGAGGCTCTTTCTTGTGATGCTCAGGATGTAGTTTTTATAGACGCCCAAAAGAGCTGTGTGGACGCGATAAAGAAGAATTTATTATCTTTCAACGAGCATAGGGGACAGGTTTACCTTAAAGACGTTTTTATCGCAATAAGGGATTTATGCCTCGGGGGCAAGAAGTTTGACGTTATATTTATAGACCCTCCTTATTATAAAGGGCTATTTATAAAAACCTTGCAAACGTTAGAGGAACATGATATATTAAGCCCTTCAGGATATATCATCGGATTTTGTTATGCAAAAGATGCTTTTCTTAAGGAAAGTAGGGATTTTTTACTGGTTGAGCAGAGAAAGTATGGTCAGACTCAGCTGATAATATATAAAAAACATGAGTAAAGCTATTTGTCCTGGGACGTTTGATCCCATTACTAATGGACATATTGATATAATAAAACGCGCTTCGGCTGTTTTTAATGAGATATTTGTTGCTGTTGTTCGTTCTCCCTCAAAAAAAACCCTTTTTTCTTACCCTGAAAGGATTCGTATTTTAAAAGAAGCAGTGAAAAATATTAAGGGAGTTACAGTAGAAGGGTTTGACGGGTTAGTAGTTAAGTTTGCCGCTAAAGTAGGGGCAAAGGTGATGATAAGAGGGGTGAGGATGATTTCAGACTTTGAATATGAATTTCAGATGGCTTTAACCAATCGTAATCTTAATTCAAAGATAGAAACGATTTTTCTCATGCCTCATCCACAATATTCTTTTATTTCTTCGCGGCTTATAAAAGAAGTTGCGTGGTTAGGGGCTGATTTGAAACAGTTTTTACCTGTTTGCGCTCAAAATGCTTTGGAAAAGAAAATAGCTAAACTACCGAAGCGGCATAATTAAACAATAAAGTAAAGATGAAGATAAGAGTTGATGATATCCAAGAGGGTAAAGAATTAGCTGTTGATGGCGATATTGACGTCAGTGAATGGAAGATTGATAATTCCGATGTTAAATTTTTGGATAGCATTCATTTGAAAGGTCGGGCGCAGCGGATTAGTAAGGAAATACTCCTATATGCTGATATTGTTATTCATTGGAAGATTAATTGTTTCAGGTGCTTAGAAGACTCTGAGCAGGTTTTAAACCAGAGTTATACGCTGACGTATGATGCCGATAGTGTGGGGGAATATTTAGAGGTTGATAATGATATCAGAGAGGAAATTCTTCTTAATTTTCCTATGAAACTTTTATGTGCCGCTGAATGTAAAGGGATTTGTTCAAAGTGCGGCGCTAATTTAAATGAAGAAAGATGCAGGTGTTGCAAAGGAGGATAAGTTATGGCGAATCCAAAACGTAAACATTCAAAATCTCGATCAAGAAAACGTAGGACGCATCAGAAGGTGACTAAACCTCTTTTAGTCGAGTGTAAAGAATGTCATCGAGAAAAAGTGGCTCATATGGTTTGCCCGTTTTGTGGTTATTATGGCGGAAAGGAAATCATAAAGGGCGAGATAAAAGAAAAGAAAAAGAAACAGTAAAATAAGAATAGATTGCAGATAATTATTTATAATTTGTCATTGAAATTGAAATACTAGGAAATTTTTAAATGTATAGAATAGGGTTAGATGTATCAGGCGGTGATTATGCTCCTTCAGAAATTATCAAGGGTGCTATTCTAGCTAAGAAGGACTTCGGGGAGGATATTACGCTTATTGGTATAAAAGATGAGATAGAAAAAGAATTAGTTCGGTGTGGCGCTAGTACAGAATCTTTTAATATAGTTAACGCGCGTGAGAAAATAGAGATGGCGGAAGCGCCGGCGGTTTCTGTTCGTAGAAAAAGAGATTCTTCAATTGTAAGAGGAGTTAATCTTTTAAAAGGAAAAAAAATAGATGCTTTTGTTTCTTGCGGTAATACCGGCGCGGTAGTTTGCGCTTCGACTTTAATTTTGAGGTTAATTGAAGGCGTCGAGCGGCCGGGTATCGCGTTAATGATACCAACTAAAAAAGATATTTCCTTAATTGTAGATGTCGGCGCTAATATTGGACCTAAACCGTTACATCTGCTTCAGTACGCGGCGATGGCTTCAGCTTATTATGAGATTGTGTTAAATAAAAAGAATCCAACCGTTGGGTTACTCAATATTGGAGAAGAGTCTTCTAAAGGGTCAGAGTTTGTTAGGCGTGTGCATAAACTTTTTTCATCCGCGCCTATGAATTTTATAGGTAATTTAGAAGCAAAAGATATTTTTTCGGGAAAATGTGATTGTATTGTATGTGATGGGTTTATTGGAAATATAGCGTTAAAAGTGACGGAAAGTTGTGCTGATTTTATAGGTAAATCGATTATTAGTACGATGAAAGAAAGCTTTATAGGAAAAATTGGGTTGTTTTTAAGTCAGAATAGTTTAAAGAAATTCAAGAAAAAGATTGATTACGCTGAATATGGAGGAGCGCTTCTTTTAGGAGTGGACGGAATAGTTATTATTGGACATGGCCGATCAAGTAGTTTAGCTGTTAAAAATGCTATCAAAGTAGCTATAGAAGAGTTATCCAGAGGCTTAAATTCAGAAATAAAGAGGAGAGTTAATGAGGTCTGCCAAGATAGTCGGGTTAGGCAAGTATTTACCACCTAAGGTATTAACTAACGCTGATTTGGAGAAGATAGTTGATACAACGGATGAGTGGATTACAACGCGTACAGGCATTAAAGAAAGAAGGATTGTTGAGAAGGGCGTAGGTTCTTCTCATCTTGCTTATGAAGCGGCTAAAATAGCTTTAAAAAGGGCGGATTTAAAAGTTCAGGATATCGATTTAATTATTGTAGCCAGTATTACTCCTGACAATCAGTTTCCGTCGACGGCGTGTTATTTGCAGCGTCATTTAGGAGCTCGGTGTGCTTGTTGTTTTGATATCTCAGCTGCCTGCGCGGGGTTTGTTTACGCGTTAAGTTGTGCCTGGCAGTTTATAAAGGGAGGGCTTTACAAAAATGCTTTAGTTGTTGGCAGCGAAGTGCTTTCTTCTATAACTGACTTCAGTGACCGGTCTACTTGTGTTTTATTTGGGGATGGGGCAGGCGCGGCGGTTCTTACCGCTTCAGATAAAGAAAGCTTTTTAAGTGCGTATATGGGGGGGGATGGATCGCAATCAGATATTCTTATTCTTCCTGCCGGCGGGTCAAGAATGCCGGCTTCTCATGAAACAGTGGATCAGAAATTACATTATATAAAAATGAAAGGAAACGAACTTTTTCGTGTCGCGGTACGGGTGATGGTTGATGCCGCGAGTCGGGTTTTGAAACAGGCTGGTTTAGAATCGAAAGATGTAACGCTTCTCATTCCTCATCAAGCAAATAATAGAATTATTAAGGCGGTAGCAAAGAGGTTAAATATGCCGTTAGATAAAGTATATGTAAATATAGCGCAGTATGGTAACATGTCATCGGCGTCAAGCGCGGTAGCTTTATGTGAAGCGTGGGAAGAAGGCAGAATAAAAAAAGATGATATTGTTGTTCTTGACGCTTTTGGCGGCGGGTTAGTTTGGGGGAGTTGCGTGATTAGATGGGTATAAAATAGACCATGGACCATAGACGATAGACCATAGAGTAAAACTGAAAAAATATAGAGAGTTGATAGTTGGGTTTTAATATGAAGGCGATAATTTTTCCTGGTCAAGGCGCTCAATATGTCGGTATGGGCAAAAGTTTTTACGATAACTTTTCTCAGGCTAAAGAGATGTTTTCTGAAATTGATAGTGTTGTTGGGTTTTCATTGTCTGGGAAATGTTTTTCTGGAACAGTAGAGGATTTAAAAGATACATCTGTTCAGCAGCTTGCTATTTTAGCTGTAAGCGTGGTGGGGTATAGTCTTTATAAAGACAGCATTGGCGTAAGTGATATAGCTTATGTTTCGGGTTTAAGTTTAGGCGAATATAGCTGTCTTTACGCGGCAGATGTTTTAAGTTTGGAAGATTTAGTTGTTTTAGTTAAAGAGCGGGCAAAGGCTATGCGGAAAGCCGCGGCTCTTAATCCTTCTACTATGTTTGCTGTTATAGGGGTGGATAGAGATATCCTTAGCGCCAAAGAGAAAGAAGGCTCTTTTTATGTCGCGAATATAAATTCGCCGGGTCAAATTGTTGTTTCATTGAAACAGGAAGATAAAGATAAAGTGAAAGATTTCCTGACCGCCATAGGCGCTAAACGTGTGGTGGAGTTGGAAGTTAGCGGAGGGTTTCACTCGCCTTTTATGGCGCCTGCAAAAGATTATCTTAGGCGGGTTATGGAGAAGTTGGTGTTTAAAGGAGCCAGGGTTCCTATAGTAAGTAATTTTAACGCGAAGGATTCTACCGATGCCGCTGAAATTAAAGAAAATCTATTGGAACAGCTGGTGTTTCCTGTTTTATGGAAAGATTGTGTTGAGTTTATGATAAGTAAAGGAGTAGATTCCTTTTGTGAGATTGGTCCTTCTCGTGTTTTAAAAGGGCTCTTGAGAAAGATAAATTTTGGAGTTGGGGTTAATAATATTGAGAAAATGGAGGATATATGCGTTTTAAAGACAAAGTAGTTTTAGTGACAGGTGGTGCTGCCGGTATTGGGAAGGAGATTGCACTCACTTTTGCTAAAGAAAAAGCGAAAGTTGTAATTTTCGACTTAAATAAGGAAGCGTTATCTGAAACCGAAAACCAAATAAAATCATATTCTGACGGTATGGGACTTTATGTGGATGTTACTAATTTAGAACAAGTCCAACTAAATATCAACAAAATTATTGACAACTTTGGAAGAGTTGATATATTAATTAACAATGCGGGTATTACTAAAGACAATTTATTTTTGAGGCTCTCTGAAAATGATTGGGATAAAGTTTTAGCGGTAAATTTAAAAGGGTCTTTTAACTGTGTTAAAGCTTCTATTAAATTTATGGTAAAACAACGTTACGGTAAGATTATTAATATCTCGTCTGTTATAGG
Organism: Candidatus Omnitrophota bacterium; assembly: GCA_018818105.1. Taxonomy (GTDB): domain Bacteria; phylum Omnitrophota; class Gorgyraeia; order Duberdicusellales; family 4484-171; genus JAHISK01. The sequence continues at coordinate 13,547 of JAHISK010000018.1, forward strand.
GATAATGGGTAACGCTGGTCAGGCAAATTACGCTGCTTCTAAGGCAGGGCTTATTGGGTTAACTAAAAGTTTAGCCAGAGAAGTAGGCGCGCGTAATATTAATGTTAATGCCATTGCGCCTGGGTACATAAAGACAGCTATGACAGATAAGCTTGATGACAAGGTAAAAGAAGGGATGTTAAAACGGATTCCGTTAGGCAGGTTTGGTTCTGCTGGCGATGTAGCTAAAGCAGCTACTTTTCTAGCGTCGCAAGACGCCGATTATATCACGGGTCAAGTTTTAGTCGTAGATGGCGGGTTTATCTAGGTATCTTAATAGATTTGGGGATATATATTGTAGGTATATACTAACTAGCCTTGACCAAAGACAACAAAGGTAAGTCAAGGAATAGCGAAAAAGGAGGTTTAGGATGAGTGTTGAGAGTAAAGTTAATGAAATCATTGCTGAACAGTTAGGTGTGAAAAAAGAAGAAATAAAACCAGAAAGTTCTTTTATCGATGATTTAGGCGCGGATTCGTTAGATACAGTAGAGGTTGTTATGGCGTTAGAAGAGGAGTTTAATATAGAGATTCCTGATGAAGACGCGGAAAAGATAACTACTGTGGGTGAGGCAACAAAGTATATTGACGAAAAAATGAAGAAATCAGAGTAAAATATTCTTTGATATAAAATAGTTATGAAACGTCGCGTAGTTGTTACTGGCTGTGGAATAGTGTCTCCTGTGGGTGTGGGAGAAACTCCTTTTTGGGATTCATTGATTAACGCGAAAAGCGGGATTGGTAAAATTACTCATTTTGACGCGACTGAGTATGATTCTCAGATTGCCGGTGAAGTAAGTGACTTTTGCCCTCCCTCGTTTCTTTCCGTTAAGGATGTGAGAAAAACTGCCCGGTTTGTTCAGTTCGCGTTAGCTGCGGCTGATCAGGCTTTCAAAGGGAGTGGTCTAGATTTAGGAAAAGAAGACCCTTACCGCGCGGGAGTCATTATTGGGTCTGGCATTGGAAGTTTAGAAACGGTAGAAAAAGAGCATAGAAATCTTATAGAGAAGGGGCCTAAAAAAATATCTCCTTTTCTTATTCCTCGCCTTATCACTAATGAAGCAGCAGGCTTGGTAGCAATACAGTTTAATTTAAAAGGGATAAATTTTTGTACAGTAACCGCTTGTGCTTCAGGTGCTCATGGTATTGGTGAAGCCTATAGGGCGATTGAGACCTCTAAAGCTGATATAATGTTTTGTGGGGGAACGGAGGCGGCAATTGTTCCTTTAGGCGTGGGAGGGTTCTGTGCTTTAAAAGCGCTTTCAACAAGAAACGATGAACCGCAACGGGCTAGCCGTCCTTTTGATAACGATAGAGATGGATTTGTTATGGCGGAGGGGGCGGGTGTTTTTGTGTTAGAAGAGTTAGAGCGTGCTAAAAAGAGAGGTGCTCATATTTATGCTGAGATATGCGGGTATGGCGCTACTTGTGACGCTTACCATATAACGGCGCCTAATCCTGACGGTAATTCCGCGGCTAAAGCTATGGAGTTAGCTTTAGAAGAATCAAAAACGTCGATAGAAGAAAAAGGGTATATTAATGCTCATGGAACAAGTACTAAACTTAATGACAGAATGGAGACCAATGCTATAAAAAAAGCGTTTGGTTCTCACGCTGAAAAACTTCATATTAGTTCAACGAAGTCAATGATGGGACATACTTTGGGAGCAGCTGGAGCAATTGAGTTTGCTGTATGTTGTTTTGCTATTAAAAGTAAAATTATCCCTCCGACAATAAATTATGAAACCCCCGATCCGGAGTGTGATTTAAACTATACTCCAAATGAAGTTGTTCAAGCTCCTGGATTAAAATACGCGTTATCTAATTCTTTAGGGTTTGGTGGTCACAATGCGTCTCTTGTAGTTAAAGAATTTATAAAATAGCCTTTAACGCATAATCCTGTAGAGTTCAGGCATGCCTGAACCGTTTAAAAATGTAATATAATATTCAATTAGAGGAACGGGCAGGCCCGTTCCCTACAGAAATATTTTAAAAATTATGGGATTAACCTTAGTTGAAAAAATTTTAAAGAAACATTCTCAGTCGAGGAAGTTAGAAGATTTTATTTATGCCAAAGTTGATTTTTGTTTTGGTAATGATATAACTGCTCCTTTAGCTGTTAAGGAGTTTTTAAAGGCGAAGTTTACGGATATATTTGATCGCAACCGCATTGGATTTATCTGTGACCATTTTGTTCCCGCCAGAGACTTAAAAGCGGCTAATAACGTAAAGTTGTTAAAAGAGTTTGCCGCTAAATTTAAAATAAAACATATCTATGATATTCATCAGTGTGGAGTCGAACATGCTTTTTTACCTGAAGCGGGGATAGTTAGACCTTTAGATTTAGTTATTGGCGCCGATTCTCATACTTGTACGTATGGCGCCTTAGGCGCGGCTTCTTTTGGCGTTGGTTCTACTGACTTGGCGGCGGCAATGAAAGAGGGTAAGTGTTGGTTTCGTGTTCCTAAAACTATAAAGTTTGTTTATAAAGGAAAGTTACCGAGATGGATAGGCGGCAAAGATTTAGTTTTAAATACTATTGGAAAGATTGGTGTTGACGGCGCGTTATATCAAGTTATGGAGTTTTGCGGCCCGGTAATAAAAAAGCTGGATATGGATGATAGGTTTACTATGTGTAATATGGCAATTGAAGCCGGCGGAAAAACGGGAATAATTGCGCCTGATAAAAAAACGATAGAATATGTTAAAAAGTTAAATCCTAAACGAAAAGAAGTAAAGGTTTTGGAAAGCGATAAAGACGCTAAATATAGCAAAATTATTGAAACTGATGTATCTGATTTAGAGCCGCAGGTAGCGTGTCCGCATCTTCCCAGTAATGTTAAAGCGGTAAGCAAATTAAAGAAGATAAAGTTAGATCAAGTTGTTATTGGGTCATGTACCAATGGGCGTATTACGGATTTAGAGATAGCTGTTAAGATTGCCAGGGGAAAGAAAGTCAGTAAAGGGGTGAGGGCGATTGTTATTCCGGCTACGCATAAGATATATCAGGAAGCAGAGAAAAGAGGAATGTTGAAAGTTCTCGTTGAGGCGGGATTTGTGGTGTGTATGCCTACTTGTGGGCCTTGCTTAGGTGGTCATACCGGCATACTGGATAAGGGCGAGATCGCTCTTGCTACAACAAATAGAAATTTTATTGGACGAATGGGACATCCGGAAAGTTTTGTTTATTTAAGTTCTCCAGCGGTAGCGGCGGCTTCGGCTATAACTGGTAGGATTACCCATCCGGAGGAGATATGATTTTAAAAGGAAAAGCGCATAAATTTGGTGATAACATAAATACCGACGATATAATCGCGGCTAAATATTTAGATTCATGTGATGACGATTTTTTAGGAAGTAAATGCATGGAAACTATAGATACTACTTTTATTAAGCGAGTAACGAGAGGCGACATAATCGTTGCTGGAAATAATTTTGGATGCGGTTCAAGCAGAGAACATGCTCCCGTAAGTATAAAAGGAGCCGGAATATCGTTGGTTATCGCGAAAAGCTTTGCTAGGATATTTTATCGAAACAGTATAAACGTAGGTCTTCCTATTCTTGTTTGTGACGATACTTCTAAAATTAGCAGTTTGGATTTATTAGAGGTTGATTTACAAAATGGTTTAATAAAAGACGTGACTAAAAATAAGATGTTTAGTTCGGAAAAGTTTCCTGATTTTATGCAGGAGATTATAAAGAAAAAGGGATTGCTTAATTGGATTAAAAGTAGTGTATAGTGTATAGTGTTTAGTGTTTGTATCCAACTAAGTACTAACAACTAAACACTAATTTAAAGGAAGGTAACAAATTATGAAGAACTATAAGATAGCAGTATTACCGGGTGATGGAACAGGTCCTGAAGTTATAAACGAAGGGCTGAAAGTATTGGCGGCAGTTAGCAGTAAGTTTTCGTTTAAATATGAAACGGTTAATTATGATTTAGGCGGAGAACGATATTTAAAAACGGGTGAAATTTTGCCTGAGTCTGTGTTAGAAGAGTTGAGAGGATTTAAATCGATATATTTAGGCGCGATAGGTGATCCTAGAGTAAAACCAGGGATTTTGGAAAAAGGATTGCTGTTACGGTTAAGGTTTGAACTCGACCAGTATATTAATTTAAGACCGGTAGTTTTGTATGATAAAAAATACTGTCCTTTGAAAGATAAGAGCGAGAAAGATATCGATTTTACAGTCGTGAGAGAAAATACCGAAGGCTTATACTGCGGCGCGGGAGGGTTTTCGCGTAAAGGCACCGAAGATGAGGTCGCGATTCAGGAAAGTATAAATAGTTATAAAGGAGTAGAGAGGTGCGTGCGGTATGCTTTTGAATACGCGTGTAAGAGAAACAAAAATAAATGTGTTACTTTATGCGGTAAAACTAATGTGTTAACTTACGCTTTTGATCTTTGGGAAAGGACTTTTTATAAAGTAGCTAAAGACTATTCTGATATAAAAGCGGATTACGCTCATGTTGACGCGACTTGCATGTGGATGGTGAAAAATCCCGAATGGTTTGACGTAATTGTTACCGATAACATGTTTGGCGATATTATTACTGATTTAGGAGCGATGATACAGGGAGGCATGGGAATAGCTGCTGGCGGTAACATTAATCCGGCAGGTACCTCTATGTTTGAACCTATCGGCGGCAGCGCGCCGAAGTATACCGGTAAAAGTGTAATTAATCCGTTAGCGGCGATTTGCGCGCTTTCTATGATGTTAGATTATATGGGGGAAGCAAAAGCGGCAGCGGCGGTTGAAGATTCAGTTAAGAAAGTAGTCAAAGAAAAGATGCAAAGCTTATCCGCAGGTAAGATGGGATATTCCACGCAAGAGGTTGGAGATTTAGTTGTTGAAAATTTATAGATCGCAGATGGGAGATAGGAGATGGGAGATAAGAAGAAAGTAAACGTAGCAGTAATTGGAGTCGGTGTTGTTGGGGTTGAGATTCTACGTGTTTTAAAACAGCGTAAATTTCCTGTGAATAATTTAAAGGTTTTTGCCCGGTCAGCTAGACAAATAGATGTTGACTCAACCAAATATGACGTCGAAGCTATTGCTGATGAAAACTTTGATGGTATCAATATCGCTCTTTTTGCCGGAACAGAGGGCGAGAAAGGTGCTTCACGTCTTTACGCTCAAAAGTTTATAGAAAAAGGAGCTGTTGTTATAGACAATGGCGCTGATTTTCGGTTAGAAGATGGGGTGCCGTTAGTTGTTCCGGAGGTGAATAAGGATAAGATTAAAGATAATAAAGGATTAATCGCTAACCCTAATTGTACAACTATTCAGGCAATTGTCGCATTAGGTCCGATTCATAAAAATTTCGGATTGGATAAGGTTATTCTTACCAGTTTTCAGGCAACTTCCGGCGCGGGTCTGAAAGCTTCAGCTAGTTTATGGGATGAAACAAAAGAAATCGTTGAAAAAAATAAAGGTAAAGATTTTAGTTCAGTAGATAAAACAATAAGTTCTAAGCCCGCATGTTTTAGCGATCAGATTGCTTTCAACGTTATTCCTCAAATAGGTGGGTTTGGTGAACATAATTATACAAGCGAAGAATGGAAAGTAGTCAACGAAACACATAAAATATTAGGTGATGACTCAATAAAAATTTCCGCTACTTGCGTCAGGGTGCCCGTAGTTACATCTCATAGCGAAGCAATTTATTTTACAACTAAAAAAGAGACAACGGTAGAAGAGTTAGAGAAAGTCTTAGGAAATTCTCCAGGTATAAAATACCTTTCTAATTCATTGCCATCTTGTCTTAGTGCTGAAGGTGGCGACGACGTTTTTGTCAGTCGTCTACGTCGCGACCCATTTTGTGATAAATCGTTTTGGCTTTGGTGTGTTTCTGATAATTTAAGGAAGGGTGCCGCGTTAAATGCTGTCCAGATCGCTGAATGTTTGTCGAACAATCAGAATTAATTCTCTTATCAAATTCGCGCTATTCTATAAAGATAACCAAAGATATTTTTTAGATTATACATGATATTATTATAAAGGAGGCAATGAAATGGCTGATTTAAAAGGGACTAAAACAGAAAAGAATTTATGGGAAGCTTTTAGCGGGGAGTCTCAAGCAAGGAATAAATATACCTATTTTGCCTCAGTGGCAAAAAAGGCAGGATACGAACAGGTAGCGGCGATATTTCTTGAGAGCGCGGAGAATGAGAAAGAACACGCTAAATTACATCTTAAAAATTTGTCAGCCATAGGCGATACTATAGAGAATTTAAAAACAGCGATAGAAGGGGAACATGATGAATGGACCAAAATGTATCCTCAAATGGCAAAGGACGCCCGCGCGGAAGGATTTGACAATATTGCCGCGATGTTTGATAACATTGCTGAAGTTGAAAAGGAACACGAAGCGAGATATAAAAAGTTGCTTGAAAATATTGAGCAGAAAGTAGTCTTTAAGAAAAAAAATGAAGTGTTCTGGAAATGCAGAAACTGTGGGCATATTTCTAAAGGTGTTGATGCTCCGGAAATTTGTCCGGTTTGTCTCCATCCTCAGGCGTATTTCGAAGTGAAGGGAAGTAATTATTAATCTAATTGTCGCGGCAGTTAGGACATCTAAACTAGTATTTGTACAAAATAGATATGGACAAGAATATTTTTTTAGAAATTGAATATGATGGGACTAACTATTTTGGGTTTCAGATACAGAACAAAAAACAAAAGAAAGAAGAGACAATTCAAGGCGCTTTAGAAAAGACCTTAGAGAAACTTTTTAACGAAAAAATCAGGGTAGTGTATACAGGTCGAACAGATAGGGGCGTTCACGCTTACGCACAAGGTGTTAATTTTAAAGTTGATACATGCGTTCCTTTAAAGACTATTCAAAAGGTGCTAAACGATTTTCTACCGACGGATATACAAATTAAGAAGGTAAAAAACGTTTCCGCGGATTTTCATTCTCGATTTTCGGCTATATCAAAAACTTACCGATACATAATTTCTTCCAAGAAAGAACTTCCTGTTTTTAATAGGAATTTTTGTTGGCATATAGCCGAACCTTTAGATTTGGATAAAATGAAAACAGTTTCGAAAAAGTTGGGAGGGAACAATGATTTCTCTATTTTCGCGACAGAGGTGAAGAGATATAAAACTTGTGTTCGTCAGGTAAAAGGCATTATTATTAGAAAAACAGCAGGTAATATTTACATTGATATAGAGGCAGATGGATTCTTAAGAAGCATGGTCAGAAACATTGTTTTATTTTTAGTTCAGATAGGCTTGCAAAAAATAAGCTTAAAGCAGGCCAATGATATCCTAGAAAGAAAAATCCCCTATAGTAAAAAGCCTGCTCCTGCCGCGGGGCTTTATCTTTTAAAAGTTAATTATCGCTGGTAAAAATCGGATCAACAGCCGTTGGCCTCTATAAGAATAGGATTTTATGGCTTTTTTAGGGGAAAATGGTATAATTGGGTACTGCAGTTAGGAGGTGTTTAGGTTATTATGAGAAAAATTTTTGTTTTATTAGTTGTTGTTATGTGTATTGGGTTGTGCGGGTGCCATTCTTTACGTAAAAAGTTCATAAGGGAGAAAAAATATCATAAAGAAGCACCGGTTTATGTCGATTTTAAAGAGTATTCTAATGAACTTTCACCTCAAGCTTATAGCGATTATTATCTTTTTGTGAAAGGGTGGATTGATGAGTTAGGTTCGGCTTTACGTAAAGGAATGAGTTTTAAACGCCAGAAGCGGGCAATTAATGAGATTATTATGAACATGGAACAAATGATGGCTTTTTATAATCAGGAAGGGAAAAATACGATGTTCCCTTTATATGAGGACTTTTTGGCAGTAAGAGAGGATATTCAAAGAAGTCCTAATATGAGTGGGATACAAAAGGGTTCGTTTCTGCGTAGACTGGAACATTATAAGCGTGAATTTGAGTCGGGATTTAATTATAAAGACGCTCAGGTGTGGATAGAGATGTAGGTAACAGGTTAAGAGGTAAGAGGTAAGCCGGATTCTTTAATATAAAATATGTAGCTGGTCCCGATGAAGCGTAGCGAAATCGGGGAAGTAAGAAGTAAGAAAGAATAGATAAAAAATACCAGTAAGGATTAAGGAAAGAAGAAAACAACAAGAGATAATAAATAAGCAGTAACGGAAAAATAGAATTTCAATATTAATCGAACAGAAAAGATATTCCAATCTTTTCTTCAATATTGCTTCTTTAACATAAAATATAATGAATAATTTGGTTCTTGAAACTTTTGTTCTAGGTAGCTTAGCTACTAATAGTTACCTTATTTTTGATAAACAAGATAAGAAAGGGTTTATAATTGATCTTCCTCCGGACCCTTTAGAGTTGAAAGAGTTTATTGAAAAAGAGAATTTAGATATTTTGTTTTGTTTATTAACTCACGCTCATTTCGATCATATTGGCGGGTTAGATTTGTTTAAAAACATTAAGGTTTATCTTCATCCGCAAGATGTGCCGTTTCTTACCGATGTTAGTTTAAATTATTCTTCATTTTTAGGAGATCCTTTTGTTGTTGATAGAGATTGTTGTTTATTAAATGAGGGAGATACGATTGCGTTTGGTAACCATTCTATTGAGGTTATTCATACTCCCGGACATACGCCGGGGGGTGTGTCCGTAAAGTTAGGGAATTGGCTTTTTAGCGGAGATACGATATTTTGCCGTTCTATTGGAAGGACGGATATTCCTTTAGCGTCAACTCAACAGATACTTGCTTCAATAAAAGAAAAACTTATGAAGTTGCCGGAAGATACTATCGTTTATCCGGGGCATGGGCATTCTACTACTATTGGAGAAGAGAGAAGGAATAATCCGTTTTTATAGATGTATAAGAAGTTTAATCAATAAGATGTGTTACAGCGCATATAAGAATCAAAAACGAATTTTCTCGGGAACGTAAAAATCCCCTGCGAGGATTTTTACTGGCGCTTCGCCCTTAAAAATCCTTCCTTTCAGGAAGGATACCATGCTTTTAAGGGATCAGAGCCTCCCGAATAAAATTGTTTTTGATTCCTTTTCTCATTTGTAAGCGTGTTTTTTGATAGTATATATAAAGATTGGAGATTACAGATTGAAGATAGAAGAAATGTTTATTTTGACTCGTTCATTGATTATTTACGAGTGGAAAAGGGTTTGTCTAATAATTCAATAATTTCATATAGCCACGATTTAAAAAAATATGGGCAGTATTTAGAAGATAAAGGGTTAGTCGTTTCCAGTAAAATAACCCGACGAGATATCACTGATTTTTTGTTTTCTTTACGTAAAGAGGTTAGCCCTACTAGTATTTCTAGGGTTCTTTCTACAATAAGAAGTTTTCATCGATTTCTTTTAAGAGAAAAAATATCATCAAGTGACCCTTCTGAACTAATAGAAGCACCTAAGGTAGAAAAGAAGCTTCCTAATTTTTTAACTTTTGATGAAGTTATTCGGATTCTTAAAGTATCGAATTTGAAAACTCGTTACGGAATAAGAGAAAGAGCGATTTTAGAGCTGATGTATGCTACTGGCTTAAGGGTTTCGGAGTTAGCGGCGTTAAAAATATCAGATATTAATTTAGAAGTTGGATTTATTAAGTGTAAAGGTAAAGGCTCAAAAGAAAGAATCGTCCCTTTAGGAGGGGTAGCTAAGAAGTTTTTGGAAAAGTACCTTTCGGGGATAAGAGATTTGTTTTTAAAGGAAAAAATTTCTTTTTTCCTTTTTGTTAGACAGGGCGGTAAAACGTTGAGCCGTCAAAGTGTTTGGAAAATAATAAAAAAGGTTGTTGAGAAGGCTCAGATAAAGAAAAAAGTAAGCCCGCATACTTTACGGCATTCTTTTGCCACTCATTTATTGGAAAGGGGAGCGGACTTGCGTAGTATTCAGGAAATGTTAGGGCATGCCAGCATAACAACTACGCAAATTTATACGCATATAAATCAAGTACGGCTAAAGGAAATTCATCGTAAGTTTCATCCAAGGGCGTAAAGAAATAATAAAAATGATCATAATCCTGTAGGGTGCAGGCATGCCTGCACCGGTATCGTTACAATAAGAATTAAACAATGTTAAATAAGTTAAAGAGATTGCCGGTGCCGTTTAAAGAGGTGTTAAAGATTGCGTCTAAAGAGGCTGCGTCTTTAGGATTCAAGATTTATCTTGTTGGGGGTGTGGCACGTGATTTGATTTTGGGTAAAACTATATTTGATTTAGATATAGTTGTTGAAGGTGATGCCGCGTTACTGGCATTGAAACTCTCAAAGCATTTTGGCGCAAGTTTTCGCAAGCATCATGCTTTTGGGACGGCGGTAGTGACTTTGAATAAGCATAAGATAGATTTTGCTACCTCAAGGAACGAACATTATCCTCACTGGGGCGCTTTGCCTAAGGTGAACCCTACTGGACTAAGAGAGGATTTATTCCGGCGCGATTTTACGATTAATGCTATGGCAATAGGGTTAAACAAAAATGACTATGGTAAATTAATCGATTTTTATGGTGGGGTATCGGATTTGAAAAAAGGCGTAATTAAGGTGCTTCATGAAAAGAGTTTTTTAGAAGATCCTACGCGGTTATTGCGGGCAGTAAGGTTCGCTCAGAGGTTTTCTTTTAAGCTTGATAAAGATACGGCGCTATTAATGAAAGAAGCTTTGAGTTTGGAGGCGTTGACATTTGTTCATCATCATCGGTTAATTGATGAATTAGTTCTTATTTTAAAAGAAGCTAAACCGGCGGCGTATATTAAGAAATTATATAAGTTAACAGAGCTTTCGTTTATTGATAAGAAAATGAAATTAGAAGATACCGATTTCACCTTTTTTAAAAGGGTTGAAAGAACACTAGCGTTTTATAAAAAGTCTTTCAAAAAAGACAAGAAAGACAAAAAAGTCGAAGGCTGGCTGCTTTATTTATCCGGGATTATGATTCGATACTCGTTAGAAGAAATAGTGGATTTTTTCCGTAAGTTCAGTTTGAAAAAAGGCGATATGATAAGAGTTTTTGCTGTAAAAGAAAATATCGGCAGGATTAAGCAGTTAAATAAGGACATTAAACCGCATATCATTTATCGGTTGCTTAATCCTTTGAGCTTAGAAAGTATATTATTTTTTTACGCCTATTATACTCAAAGAAAAATCAGAGCTAATATAGAATGTTATCTTAAGGAGTTAATCTATGTTCATCTTAAAGTGAAAGGCCAAGACCTTAAAAAAATGGAGATAAAACCTTACGAGATATATAGCCAACTGTTACAGCAGCTGCTTTACGCCAAAATAGATAAAGGGTTTACGACTAAAGCCCAAGAATTAGAAGAGGTTAAACGAATTTTTAAAAGATTAAGCAGTAAGAATAGGTAACAGGTAAGCAGGTAGCAATGGTGTTAAAGACATGATACCTGTGACATGAAACCTGAGACATGAAATTTAAATAATTGTTGATTGATAAATATGGCTGTTTAAGTTATAATCAACGCAGATTGGGAGGGTTTAATTATGTCTATGCGGATGGAGAAGGTAAATAGAGAAATAAGAAAGCAAATAATGGGGGTGATTAGTAAAGAGATGGATGATCCCTTATTTGATTTTCTAACTGTAACAAGGGTGGATACTACTTCTGATTTAAGGGAAAGTAAGGTTTATTTTAGCCTATTGGATGAAAGCAAATATACTCACGCCCAGGAATCATTAGATAAGATGAGTAAATTTATTCGGGTTAATTTAGGTAAAAAAATTCGGATGAAGTATTTACCCGAATTAAAGTTTATTGCTGATAATTCTATACGGTATAGTGTGGATATTCATAAAAAAATAGAAGATGTAATGCAAGAGGACGAATCAAGAAAACATAATATAGAAGATTAAATATGAAAAAAACAATTAAAACAATAATTGATAAGATAAAGTCGTCTAAAACATTTCTTGTTACAGCTCATATGAATTTAGAAGGAGACGCTTTAGGTTCAGAATTGTCAATGTATGGCCTTTTAAGAAAATTAGGCAAAAAAGTGATTGTGTGCAATAACGATCCGACTCCCCAGATTTATGAGTTTCTTCCTTACACTAAAGTAATAAAGAATGATTTAAAGAACGAAACCTTTGATGTTGCCATGGTTTTGGATTGTTCTGATCCGTTTCGAACAGGTAAAATTAAAGATTATTTGCCCAGAGCCAAATGCATTATAAATATTGATCATCATATAAGTAACACCTATTTTGGAGATTTAAATTGGGTCGACGCGAAAGCCAGTTCCGCCTGCCAGATACTTTATACGCTTTGTGAAAAGATGGGTGTTATGGATAAGAAAATTGCCTTATGCCTTTACACTGGTATTTTCACTGATTCCGGTAATTTCACTTATGAGAGTACCAGTGAACAAACACATAAAATAGTTTCAACGTTAATGCGTTACGATATTAAGCCGCATAGAATATATGGACAATTGCATAGTTTATGTTTTCCTCAAGATTTAAAATTTATCGGGTCGATTATTTCTTTCTTAAAGTTTGATCCGCAAGGAAAAGTTTGTTGGTCGACAATAAAAGTGTGGGAGGAGAAAGATTATGATCTTACCGAAGTTATTTTTTCTGCGATGCGCCTGTTAAAGGGAGTGGAAGTTTTCATCCTGTTTAAAAAAGTTGCTCCTGGTAAAATTAGAGTAAATTTTCGTTCACGGGCAGTAGTTGATGTGAATAGAATCGCCCAGTTTTTCGGCGGCGGCGGCCATAAACGAGCCAGTGGGACCACTATTGATGGGACTTTAGAGGGAGTGGAGAATAAAGTAATCACTTTTGTGAAGAGATCTACTAATAAATTGAAAAGTTAAAATGGTACAGAAAGAAACAAAAACAATTTTATTCGGGAGGCTCTGAGCCCTTAAAAGCATGGTATCCTTCCTGAAAGGAAGGATTTTTAAGGGTGAAGCACCAGTAAAAATCCGCACAGGGGATTTTTACGATTCCGGGAAAATTCGTTTTTGATTCTTGGCTATGAGGTAAATACATATGGAAATTATACAGAAAACAAAAGAAGGAATCATGCTTGTCAATAAGCCAATAGGAATTACATCTCACGATGTGGTTGATGTTGTCCGTAAACGTCTAAAAATGAAAAAAGTCGGCCATGCCGGTACGCTTGATCCTATGGCAGAAGGACTTTTAGTAATGCTTATTGGTAAATCGACGAAATTATTTCCAAAATTTGTTGGTTTTGATAAAGAATATTTAGGCGTACTAAAGTTGGGTGAAGTCACGACAACGGGAGATTCTCAAGGTAATCTTGTACGTCAGGCAGAATATAGTAGCCTTAGTAAAGAAGAGATAGAAAAAGCGTTTTCTTTATTCGAAGGAGACATCGATCAGGTGCCGCCTATGGTTAGCGCCTTAAGGGTGGAAGGTAAACGTCTTTATCGTTTAGCAAGGCAGGGGATAGTTGTTGAGAGAAAAGCGCGGCAGATAAAGATTTATTCCTTAAAGATTTTGAAGGTTACGATTCCTTTGGTTGAGTTTTATGTGAAATGTTCTAAAGGAACATATGTAAGAAAATTAGCAGAAGATATTGGTGAAAAGTTGGCGTGTGGCGGCCATATGATAAAGATACAAAGGCTAAGTATTGGGCCGTTTAAGTTAGAAGACGCAGTTAATTTAGATGATATAGATGAAAGTCATTTACAAAAATTTACCTGCCAGTAAAAAAGAATGTATTGCTGCTATCGGTGTTTTTGACGGTGTTCATTTAGGTCATCAATATATTTTAAATAAACTTATACAGGAATCTGAAGAAGAAGGCCGCCAGTCTTTATTAATTACTTTTGATATCCCTCCTAAAATGATTTTAAATAAGACATTTCCGGGATGTATAACTAGCAGTGAAGATAAGAAAAGTATTATTAAATCAATGGGAGTTGATTATTTATGGTTTCTCAAGACTCATTCTTCATTTTTAAAACAGTCGGGAAAAGAATTTATTGGATATATTCTGGAAAATTTTAAGATAAAAAAATTTATTGTGGGTAGTGATTTCCGTTTTGGGTATAAAGGAGAAACTGATGTAAAGCGGTTTAGGCAATACGGAGATGAATATGGATTTAAAGTAGATGCTTTAAAAAAAATAAGCTGGCATAATCAAATTGTAAGCAGTACGCTTATAAGAAAATTAATAAAAACAGGAGAGTTTAAAGAAGCGGAAAAGTTTTTGGGGCGTAAGTATGTTTTAACTGGGAGCGTGCATAGAGGAATGCGCTATGGTCAAAAGTTAGGATTTCCCACGGCAAATATCGACCCCTTTGATTACGTAGTTCCTTCAAATGGGGTGTATGTTGCTGTTGTTGGAGTTGATAAAAAAAATTATTTATCAGCAGTTAATATAGGCGTAAGACCTACCATACGCAATTCTCAGAAAAGAGTTATTGAAGCGCATATGTTGGATTTTAATAAAGATATATTAGGCAAGACGATTACAGTGGTCTTCCTGGAAAAAATCCGTGAAGAAAAAAAGTTTTCTCGCGCGGAAAAGCTGAAAGAAGCAATTGCCTGGGATGTTTATTGTATTAAGGAGAAATTTAGGCATGTTTCGTGGAATGTTTAATAGCGAGCGTGTTTTCCCGAATTTGCGAAATACTTATTTTTTGCTATTATAGGGCGAATGCGAATACGAAGTGTGAATCTTTTGACTTTTTCGCGTATCAATGGTAGAATAAAGCTAATAATTTTGGAAAAAAGGAAGTTCGTATATTAATTGTTATGTGAGAAAAATAATAAAAATAATAAAAAATTATCTAGGAGGAAATATGAAAAAAACTAAGTTTTCATCTATTATTCTAGTATTTCTTTTATCTATGTGCTTGGGGTGTCAACCAAAATGGAACGAAGAAACTGCGAGACAAAAAGTATTCAGAAATATTCAATATAAAATTGACGTTTCCCAATACCCCGCAATAGACCCTTATTACGAAACACATCAAAAGGCACTAGAAAATGGCGAAGAGAAAGTTAGCGGCCGTTTTATCACAAAGAATTCAAAACCCCCTATTAGCTATGTCGTATCACAGTGGGATAAAAAAGGGTTACGTATAACCATGTTTTACAAAGAAAATGGCAAATTAGATTCTATACGATTATTTTCCAATCCTGGTTATCCAACAGTAGCATCTATATATTGTGTGGAAGATAGTTGCCAAAATGGTGATGAAAAGTATAAATCCGGAGAACTAATGAGCATTGCTCTTCATCCATCAAATAGCGAAACGTTTTATTTTCGTCCAGATGGACAATTTAACGGCCATGTTAAATTTTAGTGAAAAAACACATAACAAAGCAATCGAGTGGACTGTACTCGCCGCTTTCTGTATTCGCTGGCTCGTCCAGCCGCTCATTTTTATGTTAGCAGGGATACAAAGGAGGTGAAAATTTTATTAGTCAATTAATTTATTAATGATTTTAATCAATAAAATATAAATTATGTAACAAAAATAGGAGAGTTTAATAATGAAAAAAATATTAGTGTTGGTGATTATTTTATCTGTAATGATTAGCATTCCGGCTATGGCTTCTATTAATGATGGATTGGTTGCTTATTATCCATTTAATAGTAATGCGAATGATGAAAGTGGAAATGAGAATAATTGCACGGTTTATGGGCCAATGTTGAGTATAGACAGATTCGGCAATTC
Organism: Candidatus Omnitrophota bacterium; assembly: GCA_018818105.1. GTDB lineage: Bacteria > Omnitrophota > Gorgyraeia > Duberdicusellales > 4484-171 > JAHISK01. The sequence goes on from JAHISK010000018.1 coordinate 29,233, forward strand.
GAATAGTGCTTATATTTTTGATGGTTATGATGACTACATTGAGATTGATAATAGTGCCAACTTTCCGATAACTCAATCTCTAAGTATATCGGTTTGGATCAAGCCCACAAACCCTAATAAGACTAATGCAGGTTCTATTGTCACCAAGTATGGGGATGAACAGGCTCCTTATCCTTTCAAGAACCAAAGAACTTTTGGACTTTTTCACTCATATTCAGATGAAATTGGTTCAAGATATTTGTACCTTACTCTTTCAAACGATGGCGAGACAACCAATGGTACTGTAACACTAACTCCTGTCATCAATCTTGATGAGTGGCAACATGTCGTTGCTACATGGAATGGTCAAGAAACTAAACTATTCTTAAATAGTGTCTTAGTTTCTCATGGTGTTTTCACAGGTACCCTACACAACTCCCCCTGTAATGTGAGAATTGGCTTCACTCAACGTCTTTTTGCTGGACAATTTGAAGGGTCTATTGACGATATCCGCTTGTATGAACGTGCAGTAACAAAAGAAGAAGTAAAAGAGCTTTACATGGAAAATCAAAATGTAAAGGCTGTTGTTTATATTAACCCTGGTACATTGAATCTAAAAAGCAATGGAAATTATGTTACATCATATATTGAATTGCCAGAAGATTATTCTGTATTATATATTGATGTGAGTTCTGTTATTATCGATAAAATTAATGGTGAAGAATTATTTCCTCCTCTGTATGCAGTTGGCTCCTCAGAGATAGGTGATTACGATGAAAATGACATTCCTGATTTAAGTGTAAAGTTTGACAGACAGGAATTAATTCTTTCACTTACACCTGGAGATGCAGAACTTAACATCTCTGGTGTTTTAACTGATGGGACGTCCTTTCGTGGAAGCAATTCAATTAGGGTAATAAGTAAAGGAAAGAAATAAACAATAAATTTACAATTAAACAAGCACTTAAACTGCAATTTATTGCTAACAATCCAATTCACCCGACCGGAATCGCTGGCCGCTTTTGCAAACATGCGTTATTGTGGGATGATAGATTAATTGTCTGAGATTGCCGCCAGTATTGCGGCGATTCCGGCGGGTGATCGGTACGTTAGATGTAAAAAATAAAATGATGCTCAAAAACGCTATCAAAATTATAATAATTATCTTTTTCTTTAGTAGTTTATCAGTATTTGCATTAGATGATTACCCTATAATTCCGAAACTCAAAGGTTACGATGTAGTCGTAATCACTGATAGCATATCATGTTCTAGATTGGCTCGTTATATTATGCAGCAAAATTATATTTCAGAATCATCACTTCGCGAAGCAGATTTGATTTTAACAGTTGTTCGGTCATCATTAAATTGGCCTTTAGATAGTAGTTATGATAGCATAGGAGAATTAAAAAAAGATATAGAAAGCCAATTAAATATATCTGGCTCTAATGGACATATTTATGTATATGAAATTAACAACGATTTAAGCGTATATGAAATATTCCATTCCGGCTTTGAATGGGAAAATTATATTGATGACTTATAATTGCATAATCGCTGAGAAATGAATGAAAACATCTGCTATTTATGTGGAAATTCTATAACGGATAACTTGAATTATGATCATGTTCCGCCAAGGCAATTTTATGCAAAATTAATAAGAAGGAATAACAATTTAAATCTTTTAACTCTATCTACTCACATTGAGTGCAACAAAGCTTATCAATTCGATGAAGATTACTTTATTCACTCAATCGGTCCGCTCGCAGCAGAAACCTTCTCCGGCGCGGCTCTCTGGAAAGATATAACCAGCCAATTCAAAAGGGATGAAGGCAAAAGAATTCGAGAAAAAGTTTACAAAGAATTTGAACCAAACCCTTCTGGATTAATTCTCCCATACAACAAGGTTGTAAAAAAAATCGATCCGTTACGAGTCTGGCGAATTGTATGGAAAATAGCAAGAGGTTTATTCTTTAAAGAATACGGCCGGATATTATCAGAGAATACACCTAGAAAATTCAAAATATTCTCTCCTGGAGAAAAGATTCCAGAAGAATTTCCATATGTAAGAGATACCCCATCCAAAGGGAATTATCCTGGAGTTTTCGATTATAAATATATTTGCGTAAAAGAATTAAATAATTTCCATGTGTGGGCAATGCTTTTTTGGGATAAGTTAATATTTATCATTGCTTTCCATGATCCAGAATGTCCTTGTGAACAATGCAAGAATGGATTATGATAAAAATAAAGACATCTAACAAGTCAATCCAGCGGACTTTTTCCGCCGCCTACGGCGGCTCCAAAAGCCGCTGATTTCCGATGTTATAGAAAAACAATAAAACGCAAGAATTAAAAACCAGAAAACAAATCAGATTAAAAAATTATGATTATTCGTTGAATGGGTATTATTTTATAACCAGAGGTTCAAAAAACAGAAATAATATTTTTGGTGAAATTATAA